>NZ_JAVLBN010000068.1:0-7161 GCF_031581065.1 Salibacter sp. | reverse complement strand
TCGTGAACACCATTTATAATGGCACACAATTTCAAAACACGTATTGGGAACGCAAGCCACAAGAAGCGCTTGGCGTAATTGAATACTATTTGCAACCCAATATGGTTCTGCGCGGAATGGCAGGTCACACTGTCTTGAGGAGTATTGATCTCTACGGTCAGAACCAGGGTGTAGATGCCCGCGTATCAGCCATTGGAATTGGAGACAACAGAGAAAGTCTCCTTTCAGCCAAAGATGCTCCGGTTTTTCAACTGAGTTTTATTTACCGTTACAACCTAAAATAAAGCTAGCTTAAAGCAGCTTCTTAAGAACTATATCCCAATACTTTATATTAATTTGGTTTCGAATTATTTAAAAAAGATTTTTAATCAGGAATACCGTTATATATTCGCGTCAAATTTTTGAGCTATGCCAGGTATATCAACAAAAGGGCACCAAATGCCCGAGTCTCCAATAAGGAAGCTGGTTCCTTTTGCTGAAAAAGCAAAAAAAGCCGGTAAAAAAGTACTTCATCTCAACATCGGGCAACCTGATATTGAGTCGCCAAAAGAAGCGATTGATGCGGTGAAAAATATGGATCTGAATGTGATCGAATACTCACATTCTGCCGGTTTTGAAAGCTACCGTAAAGGATTGGCTGAATACTACCGCGGAGTCAATATAGATGTCAGCTTTGAGCAAATCATGGTGACTACGGGTGGTTCTGAAGCGCTACTTTTTGCGTTTATGAGCTGCTTTAATCCTGGTGACGAACTCATAGTCCCTGAGCCGTTTTATGCAAACTACAACGGATTTGCTGTTAGTGCAGGTATTAATGTTGTTCCGGTTCCCGCTACAATCGATCGCGGTTTTGCACTTCCTCCTGTAAGCGAGTTTGAAGACAAAATTACAGAGAGGACAAAAGGAATCCTCATTTGTAATCCGGGAAATCCAACCGGTTACCTCTACTCTCGCGATGAGCTTGAAACACTTCGCGATATCGTAAAAAAACACGATCTCTTCCTCTTTGCTGATGAAGTATACCGTGAGTTTGTTTACGATGGTGAGTACCATACTTCTATCATGGAACTTGAAGGAATTGAAGAAAACGCTGTATTGGTTGATTCTGTAAGTAAACGTTACTCGATGTGCGGTGCCCGAATAGGAGCAGTTGTTTCGCGCAATGAAGAACTCATGGCTACGATGCTCAAATTCGGACAAGCGCGTTTGAGTCCGCCAACACTCGCTCAAATAGCAGCTGAGGGAGCGCTCAAAACCCCAAAAAGTTATTTTGAAAAAGTGAGCAGGGAATACACTGACCGAAGAAACCTCATGGTTGACGGACTCAATGAAATTGAAGGAGTTCGTTGTCCAAAACCATCAGGATCTTTTTACTGTGTGGCTGAGTTGCCGGTTGACAATACCGAGCGCTTTTGCCAGTGGATGCTCGAGTCATTTGAATATGAAAACGAAACTGTAATGATGGCTCCGTGTGCCGGCTTCTACTCTACTCCCGGGATGGGTGAAAAAGAAGTACGCATAGCTTATGTACTTGAAAAAGAAAGCCTCAAGCGAGCACTGACTTGCCTGGAAGAAGGCATTAAAGCATACCCGGGAAAAGCCTGAACAATTTAGTGAATAAGTGGTTTAGTGAAATAAATAAGGTTGCCTACCAACCTTTTGTGTATATTTACGTCTAATAGAAAAGCTGTTGGGACACTTGTTATTTCCTTGCTCAAAAAATATTCGTGTTTCAGCAGCTTTTTTTATTCGTATAAAGTCCAGCTACTCGTCTCGGGTTGAATTAGTTCCTTATCAGGATTCAACATTTCCCTTATCGTATTTTTAAGCAACTCTTCAAATCGCTCAAAGTGTTCTTTTTGCAGGATGCTTTCACGACCAACTTTGAGTTTTAAAAAACCGCCCGATATTTTTTTCAGCGAATAAATACCGCTCTCAATTTGCTCGTAACCCTTTGTTTTGTGCACGAGCCAGGCGTAAAACATCACCTGTCTCGCTTTGTCCTTTCCCTGTTTTTCAAAATCGAATAAATCATCTATAGAGCCAATAACCAACTCTTTTTGCTCAACGGAGCCGGTCTTGTAATCTACAATTCGGTGATGCGTATCAAAAGAATCAATTCGGTCTGCAGTTCCATTAAGCCTTATCTCCACATCATCTACGAATACTGTTGTGCGCTCTTTCTTTTCCTGGCCTACAATAGCAAATGTATCTCCATCTTCTAACTCATTTGCCTGTAACTCCAAAAATTGGTCAATCATTTTAAGAGCAGCATGAAACGTGAGGTAATTACTACCGATGTTCAAATCGCCTTTAAAGCTCTCTTTCATCTTTTCGGTCAGAGCCAAACGAACTTCCGATTTCAGAGCCAACACATCGTCTTTTTTCAAAAGTTGTTTGGAGTCCACAAAACGTTTGAATAATTCCTCAAGGGCATCGTGTACAGCCGTCCCAAACGTGCTGACTTCAATATCCTTTTCCAACTCATTTTTTTCTTTAATCCCGAGAGGATGACGGAAATAAAAATCGGCCGGTGAGTTGAAGTATTTGTTGAGTGCTGATGGCGACAAGCCGCGATTTTCTGATGTGAGGTAATCCCGGATCTGACCGAGAACATCATCTGTTTTTTCGATAGAATTTACCTGAAACTCGAGCGGATCACGATCAAATGAAATGTTTTGTTTATTCCATTTTCGATTTCCTTCTAGTCCCCACTCCACTTCTAACTGCCTGATGAACCGACTTTCCTCATTCATTCCCATATCACTCACAGAGGTATCGTAAAGCAATGTCACCTTTTTAGCACGCTGCAAAACACGGTAAAAGTGATAGGCGAAAATGGCGTCTTTTTGAATGTGTGTGGGAAGTTGAAATTTACGCTTCACCTCAAACGGAATAAACGAATTGCCCTGCTTGCCGGCAGGGAGCGTTCCCTCATTAACAGATGTCATGATCAGGTGATCAAAATCGAGGCAGCGGGTTTCCAACATTCCCATGAGTTGAAGGTAATCGCTCTTTTCACCTTCAATCGGTATAGTTTCACCCTGAGCACTCAGAATCACGAATCGCCAAAGTTCTTCAAAAGATATTTTATCGGTCAGATCCTCAAGGTAGTCTGCGGTTCTGATCAATACCTCTACCAATCTTTCAAGATGAAATTGCTCTAGCTTGTCATTGACTTTATTCTCGTCATTAGCTTTTCTTTCGAGCAAATTTGTAGCATAATTCAACCAACTACCTGGCGACTGATTGGGATTGAGAATTTTTTTGGTGAATGGTTCATCAAACAGTCCTTTTTCAAACTGTAGTAACTCGGTGTGGGTAAAAGCCACTTTTTGCGATTCGCGCAGTTTTCCCAGTTTTTCAGAAACTGTGCTTTGATCTCCAAAATAGTGAAATGCGGGATGTGCATAAACCGATAAAAGATCTTCAGTAAACAATGTATTTTTTGATGCGCGTTTCGCGTTGACTAGTGCATTGAGGACACTCTCTGTAAAGCTGTAAGTAAGACTGGTTTGTAATGAATACCCAAGTGTAATGTTGATGTTATCAACTGATTGAGGTAAGCTACTCAAAACCGGATTGAGCAGATTTTCATCAGCCAGTACAAGTGCTGTGTTCTTGCGTTTCCCTTCCTTCCCCAGAAGAGCTCCGGCTACTTTTGCCATTCCTACTTTCCCCGATACGCCAAATGTTTCGATCTCTTTTTGCGGATTACTAAATCCGTTTGCTGAATACGGTTCTGACTGTTGTGGCCATCGTTTTAAATAGTTCCTGATGAATCTTCCGGCTTCGTGTTTTTGATTTTCTAGATAGTACGGATCAACATCAAAATGAAGTTGGCAGTCGAGATGTTCAATAAAATAATCGACCAGCTCCTCCTCGCAGGTGTTGAGGGCGTTAAATCCAACCCAGTGAATATTTTGAATAAGTGGAAAACGATTACTCATCATGCAAGAAACATGCTCAGCTGCCTGGCGGTAAATGAATCCCTGATAGCCCATTTTGTGTTTCTCGAAATGAGCAGTGAGTTTTTTGTAAAGTGGTTCTAAATGCTCCCAAAAATCGAGGTAGCGTTTTTGGAAATCGGTCATTTCGCTGCCGTCAATGTTCCAGGATTTGAGAGCTCGTTCATCTCGTAAATACTCAAAGAGCTTTTTGATCTCGATTTTGTAGGCATCCACTTCGTTAAAATCGGCCAGCATGATGGTGATCCAATTCAGGTAATCACGGAAAGTTTCAGATTCATTCCCAAAAACTTCCCGGTAAAACGGATAGGTTTCGAGGATGAGCTCAGGAGTGGGTAAATTACGAAAATTTGAAAGTCGTTCCACAAAATCCTCTACAGACATTATTTGTGGCAACCATGAGATTTTAGTGAGTTGATCTTTGACCGCTTCTTCAAAAAAGAAACAAGCCCTTCGCGATGGCAACATCACGAGTGTGTTTTCCATCTTTTGGTTTTGACGTAAAATGTTATGAGCTACTTCATCGAGGAAAGTACGCGGATCATTTCTCATGCCTGCTGTAATTAAAACGGGCTAAGATAAGGAAATTTGGCTGTTACAATTGTAGTTGATTCAAGTCAATCAACTTAAACATACTTTTAATTATACTAAAATCTGAAACAAATTATTCGTTAAATTTGTATTCAGTAATACACTTAACACATGACTGTTATGAAGGAAATCACACTAAAAGTTCCAAATAAAGAATATAGCTTCTTTATCAAACTACTCGAAAGTTTGGGGTTTGTGTCAATTGAACAGCCAAAAAACAACAATTCTTCAGAGTATGTCCTCAACAGTATCAAAAAGGGAATTGAAGAAGTAAAAGATATCGAAAACGGAAAGAAAAGTGGAACGAAACTAGATGAGTTTATTGCCTAATCAGATCTGGCTCAAACCTTAAACCCATTCTTCACAAACTTCCAAAACTCTTTACGTCCCTTATCTGTGGCCACAGCCTTCCACATTTCACTGAAGAGTGACTTTTCTGGGTTTTCAATCTGTTCTTGTTCCTGCTCATTTTCGAGTTCCCCCATTTTCACGAACTTGTCAGTGAAATTATCCTGTTGCTGTTGATCAGGGAAATAGTCGAACTTTTCAGCTAATTTATCTGCCTTCGTGTAGCGTTTCTTTGCATCTGCCTGGTAGCCCAGTTTCTCCTCTATCAACCCTAAGTTGTTGTGGGCAATGGCATCATCGGGATCTAACTTAATAGCTACCTGATAATCTTTGTAAGCTCCTTCTGTATCGCCACAAGCATCGCGGATGTATGCTCTACTGGAATATCGGTAAGGATTTTCCGGCTCCAATTCTACTGCTTTATCAAAATCGACTAAAGCCAGGCTCAACTTTTTCAAATGAAAATAAGTGATTCCGCGCTGGTAATGTATTTCAGCAATGTTGGGCGAAACCTCAATCGCGTTAGTGAAATGCTCTACAGCTTTTTCAAAATCCTTTTCTTTGTAAGCCTTTTCAGCTTTTTCAAAATGTTGATTCATATTCTACTAAACAAAAATGAGTGACGTAAAGTTTCCGGTTTTCCGAAAGTATTCTAATGATAAGTCTTTTTTCAAAATCGAATCTGACTACAAATTTACTGAACGCCAACTGATTGGTGACAAATATACGGAGTTTAAAATCGAAGCTACTCAATATCCTGAAATGTTGATGATTATGGAGTTGATCAGTCTCGGTCAGAGCCACATTCAAGCCAGCTCAGCGATAGAATTCGAGTCGATTGCCGATTCCCGAAAATCAATTTGAGCGCCTCAGCATCTCGATGTGCGGAATATCATCTTCTAAATACATCTCGCTTACCTGCTCGAAACCGAGATCTGAATAAAACTGTTTCAGGTATTGTTGTGCTGATATTCTGATCGTTTTTTCATTGTAAAACTCTTCAATGAACCTGATAGTTTTGCGCATGACTTCGTTACCGATCCCGCCCATGCGGAAATCGGCATGGACAGCTACTCTTCCCACTGATGGCTCTGAATAGGAAACTCCCGGAGGCAAAATTCGAGCACAGGCCACGATTTCTCCATTTCGGTTCTGACCAAAAAGATGAATCGCTTTAAGGTCTTTATCATCACATTCCTGATACGGACAATTCTGTTCCACGACAAATACGGAGACCCTGAACTGCAAAAGTTTATGAAGCTCGCGAGCAGATAATTCTTCCAACTTTTTAGAAAACCACTTAATTTCTTCCATTCTCAACAACCAAATTGAAGATGCGCTGTTACCATTGAAATAAAGGATACAAAAGCATGCGAATATACACTTTGAAGCGCGAACAGGTTTTACCGATTTCTCTTGAAAATGCATGGGAATTTTTTAGCACACCACTCAATCTCAACGAAATAACACCTGATGATTTAAAGTTTGAGATTTTAACAAAAGGATTGGAAGGTGAAAAAATGTATCCGGGCATGATCATCAATTATAAAGTTAGTCCTTTTGCAGGTATCAAATTCAGGTGGACAACTGAAATTTCTCAAGTCAAAACGCAGGAGTATTTCGTGGATGAACAGCGTTTTGGCCCTTATGCTTTTTGGCATCACAAACACTTTTTTGAAGAGGTTGAAGGCGGTGTGAAAATAATTGATATTGTGGATTATGGTTTGCCATTTGGTTTCTTAGGAAAGATTGCTCACGCGCTATTTGTCAAAGGGAAACTCAAGCATATTTTCGATTTTAGGCACGAGATACTGGCAAAGGAGTTTGGGATTGACAAAAAATAAAAAAGGCTGCCGACAAAATGCTGACAGCCTTTTCTGAAACAGTCAAAACTAAATTTGATAGTGATAAAAACCTATCTCACTTATTATTAGAAACCTTTACCAAAAAGAAATTGGTTTTACATTTTTAAATTCTTCTCAGGGATTATATTAACTTAGCTACGATGTTGAAATATCGTTTTCATATTGTCCTGTTACTGTTTTCAATCCTGTTAGTGAATAACAACTCATTCTCAACCCCCAACACCCAAACAAAATCCTACTTCGTTCAAAACAAAGGGCAGGTTATTGATCAACACCACAAACCCAATGAAGATGTCCGTTATTTGCTCAACGCTAATTCAGCACTCAATGTAAGTTTGCGTAAAAAAGGATTTAGCTACGATATTTTCACAAAGGAGGAAGACTCTACC
>NZ_JAVLBN010000067.1:0-8002 GCF_031581065.1 Salibacter sp. | reverse complement strand
GTGGTGGAAATGGTGGAACAGATTATCTGACATTCGAGAAGAATTAAAGGCAGCTCAACAAAGTGTATAAGCAATAGCGGTTTAAGTGTATACTTGAACCGCTTTTCTTGTTTTATGGGTATCTTGCTTGTTGAATCGTAGGTGGTAATAATCCGCTACTGCTCATGTACAAAACGTTGAAGCAACGTGATGGAACATCCGAAACTTTATTAGAACACCCCCGACCTTGACCTCAGCCTCCACCTTAACCCTTTAAAAATTAGTGATTCCCAAAAGATCTATGGCTTTACTATATTTGATTTAAATATTTGCAAAAAAAAGTATGGTAATACTCAAGATCTTTAACTATTGACTCTAGAATTCATTAAAAGCTATTACATGAAAAACTTTATTATTTTGTTAGTATTGTTTGGAGTTACTCCAATTGTTTTTAGCCAAAACTATACTTCATTTTTTTCAGGAAATACTACTGATACCACAACAACTACATATGGTGGTGTATGCTTAATGGGTGGTGCATCTGAAGATGACAATGCGATGATCTGGTTTTTGCAGCAGGCCAATGAAGGTGATGTTCTTGTATTGAGAGCTTCAGGAAGTGATGGTTACAATGATTATATGTATTCTGATTTGGGCGTTAGTGTCAATTCTGTTGAGACCATCGTTTTTAACGATTCTTCTGCAAAAAACGAATCTTATATTCATCAAAAAATTCAGCAAGCAGAAGCAATTTGGCTTGCAGGAGGAAATCAATGGAATTATGTATCGTATTGGCGTAACAGTCCAATTGATAGTTTGATAAATCAGGCTATTACCAATCGTGATATTGTTATTGGTGGAACCAGTGCCGGTATGGCTGTTTTGGGTGATTTCTATTTCTCAGCGCAAAATGGAACAGTTACATCCTCTACTGCCCTAACTAACCCTTTTGATAATCGAATAGTCGTTGACTCTACATCATTCATCTCAAACGATTATTTATCGGATGTTATTACTGATACCCACTATGATAATCCTGATAGAAAAGGAAGGCATATCGTTTTCTTGTCTCGTATTTTAGTCGATTACAGGATAACCGCCAAAGGCATCGCCTGTGATGAATATACTGCCGTTTGCATTGACACAAATGGAATTGCAAGAGTGTATGGTGATTACCCTACTTATGATGACAATGCTTATTTCATACAGCCCAATTGTGAAATCATCAATAATGAACCAGAAAACTGCTCTCCAGGCTCTCCACTAGACTGGAACCAGAATGAACTTGCAATAAAGGTTTATTCAGTAAAAGGAACTACTGATGGTTCAAATTATTTTGATTTGAATGATTGGGAATCAGGAAATGGAGGAAATTGGGAAAATTGGTATGTTGACAATGGTGTTTTCAATACTCAAGCGGGTAATAAACCAAATTGTAAAACACTATCTACATCTCCAAATGATGAAAGCTCAATTTTTAGCGTATATCCAAACCCTGCAGCTAATAGAGTCACTATTTCACTTCAACTCAATAAATATAAATCAAATTCATTAGTAATCTCAAACGCAATTGGTCAGGAATTTGAACGACTTGGTTTAACAGGTTCTGACGAAATCCATTTAAACACTGAAGATTTTCCTGCTGGGTTGTATTTTATTAAGATCATGCGTGGTGGCGAAAATATTTTAGTTGAAAAATTATTGATTGAATAAATTTTACCAAAAAGGTGATGTAAAGCACACGACCAGAAGCCTATTCTCGATGGTTTAGTTGATTATTCATCTTCCTAAATTAGTTTTTTGGCTCTTCATATTACAATCTCTTAACTAACTACAACTGTTTTATTTTAAATTCAAAGATGACATTAAAATGCAAATAACCTTTTTAACTGATTGAGGAAAGGTATATTCTTCGTAAAAAATTAGGGATGCTAGATTTTTTGATCACTCGTAGCACTCTCTAACAGCTAAACGTTTTGAATAGCTAAATTGTATGATTTAAAATGCTACTTTAAATATATGCGAAATTACTTCTTATTCGGTTTTAATTTTGAAAGAAACACACGTTTCTACGAAAAAATAGGAATTCGAACTTTTAAGTATCTTGTTCCTACCTGTGGTGACCTCTGGATCAAATTGTACCAAAGGATTTTCAAGAAAAAAGTTTCCCTTACTACAACGCGTAAAAAGGCTGTACATTTTGCTACTATGACGCAGGTTTATGAATTGATACACTATTTTGGCTTTGCTCTTTTATTGACTATCAATATAATTGTTTTATTACAGGGGAAAATAAACTCTACTATTTGGATTTTTCTGATGAACATAGTGGTGAACTTGTATCCAATTATTCTAAATAGATACAACAGAATTAGATTATCAAAAATATACGATATCAAAAAAAAGGAATTGAACTTGTCTAATATTGATTTATCTGAAAAAAGTAAATAAAGATCACGAGTATCGCCCTGGGCATTTCAATACTTTCAGTGTGTAAAGAGCAATGGGGCGATTTTTTTTTAATAAGTCCAACAATTTTAAAGAACAATTTCCAGCCAAAAGTATTACATATTAAACTCTAAAAATTAAGTCATGAAAAGTGAAATCGAAGAACTTAAAGAATCTATTGAACCCCTTAAAAATCAAATCATAAACCACAAGGTATATTCAGCAATAGAGAGCATAGACGATTTAAAGATATTCATGCAATACCACATATATGCAGTTTGGGATTTTATGTCGCTTCTCAAAACTCTGCAAAATAATTTAACCTGTACAAATGTGCCGTGGTTTCCAAATGGATCAGCAAACACCAGGTTCCTAATCAATGAAATAGTTGTAGGCGAAGAAGCTGATATCGATGAAAAAGGGAACAGAAAAAGCCACTTTGAGCTGTACCTTGATGCTATGCATCAAATTGGAGCTGATACTTCTTCAATTGAAATGTTTACTGATGCTTTGAAGTTTGATGGAGATTTTGAAAATGCTTACTCCAAATCAAACATCCCAAAAGAAGCCCGTGAATTCATTGATTTCACGTTTGAAGTAATTGAAACGAATAAGGATTATTTACAAGCAGCGATTTTCACATTTGGTCGTGAGGATCTTATCCCTGACATGTTTCACGCTATTGTGAATGACCTTTATCAAGAATCACCAGATAAAATCTCAGTGTTCAAGTATTACCTCGAAAGACACATTGAAATAGATGGAGATCATCACAGTGAATTAGCTCTACAAATGACAGCAAACTTATGTGGTTCTAACGAGGAGTACTGGGAAGAAGCTCTAAAATTCACAGTGGAATGTCTGCAGAAAAGGATTCAACTATGGAACGGGATTTACGAGAAAATTAAGGCAAAAAAATGATTTGAATATTTTCGTGCTCATGTATCTTTTTTTGAATAGAAAATAAGATTCACAAATCAACAAAGGCCTCTCAAACACTTATAAAGATTAAACCATTTATTGCTATATAGAATGAAAAAAAGCATTTTGATCAAAAACCCCACTGTAGTAAACGAAGGAGAATCATACATTGCTGATGTTTTAATTGAGGATGAATTCATTACCAAAATAGGGAATATTGATAGTGAATCAAATTACGATATAATTGACGGTTCGGGGAAACACTTATTCCCTGGAATTATTGATGGCCAGGTCCACTTTAGAGATCCGGGCCTTACCCACAAAGCTGATATGTACTCTGAAAGCAAAGCTGCAGTAGCTGGCGGTGTTACTTCTTTTATCGATATGCCCAACACCGTTCCAAATGTTTTAACTCCTCGTGATTTACATGACAAAAACCAAATTGCTTCTAAAAAATCATTAGCGAACTACGCTTTCTTCCTGGGGGTTAACGGTGATAACATTGATGATGTAATCAAAATGGATACGAATCAATTTATCGGTGTATCAGATGACGGCTTGTACTTTACAAAAAAAGGCAACTTGTTAGCAGACAGTCCAGAAAAAATGGAAAAACTGTTTGCTAACTGCGATTCTATCATTGCGATTCACTCTGAAAGAGAAAAGCTCATAGAAGAAAATGAACAACTATTTAAAGAAAAATACGGAAACGATATTCCTGCTAAATACCACCCGCTTATCAGAAGTGCTAAAGGATGCTATGAAGCTACTGAACGCGCCATTAGATTAGCTAAAAAACACAACGCAAGGCTTCATATTTTACATTTAACAACTAAGGATGAAACAACTCTCTTTCAAAATGATATTCCTCTGAAACAAAAAAAGATAACTACTGAAGTATCTATTCATCATTTGTGGTTTTCAGAAAAGGACTACGATCATCTTGGAATGCGAATCAAGTGGAATCCTGCTATTAAAACAGAAAGAGATAAAAAAGGTCTCTTACAAGCCCTAATCGATGATAAAATAGATCTTGTGACAACTGATCATGCACCTCATACAATCCAAGAAAAAGAAAAACCTTATTTCCAATCCATGTCAGGAGCACCAATGGTCCAACATGCATTGAATTGTATGCTGGAGTTTCACAAAGATGGACTTATATCAATAGAAAAAATAGTTGATAAAATGTGCCATAACCCTGCTACTCTTTACAAGATGACCAAAAGAGGATTCATTAGGGAAGGTTATTATGCTGATTTAACGCTTGTCGATTTAAATAACAAATGGTCAGTTAGTAAAGATAACATCTTGTACAAATGCAACTGGTCTCCTTTAGAAGGTACGCATTTTCACACAAGAGTCGAAAAAACCTTGGTAAATGGTCATTTAGCATTTGATAATGGTACGTTTTATGATCATGTTAAAGGAAAAGAAATCGAATTTGGGGAACAGTAAAGCACCCTCAAACCACAAAAATCTCATTTTCTCTTACGGAACGCTAAAACGAGGATTCCCAAATTATTCCATAATGGAGGATATAAACGCATCCTTCATCGCAGATGCAGTGACAAAATTCAAATATCCTCTGCTTCAAGCGGGCAAATGGAATGCTCCTTTTCTCATTCATCAAAAGAATTATCCGGGAAGTTTTCACGTAAAGGGCGAATTATTTGAAGTTGATAAAAACGGAATGTCGGTACTCGATGAGTTTGAAGGTGTCAACAACCGCTATTACAAAAGACTCAAAATTGAAATTCAGCAAGTTGCAAAGGAAGGAAATAATATCTCAAAAAGCGCCTGGTGCTATTTTCGCTTTCAAAACTCAGCACATTTACTGGCTAACTCATCCCGTTTTCTTCCGTTCTTTGGAAATGAGGAACTGAAAAAATACACTCCGGTACACCTCAGGCCTTCAGGCTGAAAGGAAAACTTATAGTTAACAGGTCATCATAGCCTTGCTCTAAAGTTTAAACAGCCTACTTTTGGTCAGAACCACAAACGCCACCGGATCTGACCATTGAAAAAGAGGTTTATTGTTTATGGACAGGACTACAAAAATCGATTTCAATTGCGACCTGGGTGAGGGTCTCAATAACGAGCATTTACTTATGCCGTACATCTCTTCCTGCAACATTGCTTGCGGAGGACACGCAGGATCACCCCAAATAATCGATAAAGTTATTTCGTTGGCCCTGTCGCACAACGTGAAAATTGGCGTACATCCCTCCTATCCCGATAAGGAAAATTTTGGCCGCGTTGTCCTGGAAATGACTGATCTTGAGCTACAGGGAAGTTTGAAAAATCAACTTCAGCTTTTCAAGGAACGAGCAGCCATGCAGGATGCTACGATTCATCACGTAAAACCTCACGGGGCACTCTACAACTTGATTGCTGTAGATGAAGAAAAAGCTACACTCGTAAGCAAAGTCGTACAGCAGGTTTTTGAAGATGTGAAATTGTATGTCCCGTTCAATTCAAAAATCGAAAAAGTGGCGAAGGATTTCGGAATTGAAATTGTCTATGAAGCTTTTGCTGATCGCAATTACAATGATGATTTAACACTGGTTTCACGGTCAGAACCGAACGCCACAATAACTGATAAGGAGAAAGTCGTAGCCCACGTGAAAAGAATGTTTCATGAATCAAAAGTAAAAACCGTACAGGACAACGAACGGGAAATGAAAGCTGATACATTCTGCCTGCACGGAGACAACGAAAAAGCAATTGAAATTTTAAAAAACTTACATCGAGAGTTTCTATCATATTGAATCAATACAAACTCACATATAAACCTCTTGGAAAATCAGCAGTATTGATAGAGTGGCCCTCAAAAATTGATGAGGCTATCATTCAGGATATTGTTGCTTTTGAGAAAAACATAGAAAAAAACAAAGGTGTTTTGGATACCATCATCGCTTACAACTCACTCACGATCAAATACGATAATGAGATTGATTTTGACAGTGAAACTAACCGATTAAAAAAACTGTACAAACAAAAAAAGAGGCCTAAAAAGCAGGAATCGAAATGCTGGCAAATTCCGGTATGCTACGACACGGAGTTCGGACCGGATCTGACCGAAATTGCCGAAGCCAAAAAACTTTCTACTGAAGAGGTGATTCAACTTCATACAGCTCCTCCTTACCTGATTTATTTTCTCGGGTTTCAACCCGGGTTCTTGTACCTGGGCGGTTTAAACGATCAGATCCACACGCCACGCAGAGCGACTCCCAGATTGCGCGTAGCCAAAGGCTCGGTGGGAATTGGAGGTGCGCAAACGGGCGTTTATCCGCAACAAACCTCAGGAGGGTGGAACATTATTGGGAAGTCTCCTATCGATTTCTTTGACATCACAAAACAGCAACCCTGTTTTGCCAAAGCAGGCGATAGGATTCAATTCGTATCAATTGACAAAGAAACCTTTAATGAAATAGCTGCGGAGGAAGAAAAAGGGAATTACGAACTCAAATTTCAGTCATTGTGATCAAAGTACTTCATCCGGGAATTTACAACACGGTTCAGGATCAGGGACGGTTTGGGTACGCCAAAATGGGGATTCCAACCGCTGGCTTTTTAGATGCTTATACAGCAGATTTTGGAAACTTTCTTTTAGACAATAAGGAAAGCGATGCAGCCGTTGAAATCACTTTTGGACAGGGGAAATTTCAATTCACCCGCCCCACAGTTTTCTGTTTGACGGGGGGCGACTTTTCACCAAAGCTCGACTCGGATCTGATCGAAATGAATCGCGTGTACCGTGCAAAATCCGGTGCAGTTTTATCGTTTGGTAAACGCAATTTTGGCGCCCGGACATACCTGGCTGTTCAGGGCGGTATCCAATCTGAAGTGATATTGAAAAGCAGGAGTTTTTCAAAAGGAATTACTCCGGTGCGGCTGGAAAAGGGAGATGAGCTAAAAACTGTTGAACAGCAGGAATTAAGGGAAACCGGCAATGCAAGAGTGAGAGAACATGTTGACCATTTTACATCTGGCGATTTAACGTGTTATCCCGGTCCGGAATTTGACCGGTTAAATGACAGGCAAAAACAACGATTGTCAGAACCGTTTACACTTTCGTCAGACAACAACCGGGTGGGTTACCGCCTGAACGAACCCCTTGAAAACGATTTGCAACCCATCCTCACCTCATCAGTTCTCCCGGGAACCATTCAGCTCACTCCCTCCGGAAAACTGATTGTTTTAATGAAAGACTGCCAGGTATCGGGCGGTTACCCCAGGGTATTACAATTATCAGAATACGCCATTTCAAGATTGAGCCAAAAAATGGCCGGTGAAAATGTGCGGTTTAAAATGCATAATTTCAATTTATAGGATGGAATTGGACAACCTTTTCCGAATTAGTAGGTGACAGCGAATCATAATTTCAATCTGCAGATTGAAAACGAATAATGAATTCAATCGTATTCGAGAAAAGTCAACAGATTACAGTATTAATCAACATATAATTAGCGATATTATGCTATGACGCGAATATTTTGTAATTATGGGGACAGAAATTAAAAAAAGGATATATTTTGAATACAAGTCAAAGTTACGGAGAAGCTCCAACCAAGGTTAGAAAAACAGATCATTACAAAAAAGAGTACATCCAAAGTTTTGTAGAAAAATGGGATGAATTGATCGACTGGGA
>NZ_JAVLBN010000066.1:0-8304 GCF_031581065.1 Salibacter sp. | reverse complement strand
GTACCGTAATAACCTGTGTAGACAAAGGTATTAATGACAATGTTGACGACATTGCTACTACTGCGTATTATTTAACAGATGAAGAGTTGGCCAAAATGAAAGAAAGCAATATCAACACAATTAGATACGAGATAAAATGTGCTGAATGCATATCAAATCCTATTTATGAAGGAAACTTCTCTGCATCAAATAAAGGGGTAGCTGAAACTGACTTTACATCTGTGGTTGATGATTTTTTTAACGAATAAAAAGTAAGCCATGTTTATTCAATCATCTACAATTTTGACAGGCTATTTCTTAAATGGAAACCACAAAAAAACTCATCATCAGCATTCTCAACAGGAACATTAATTAGTTGTGAATACAGGTCAACTAAAATAGCTGATAATTATTATGATAATAAGTAAACATTAATTATACTTGTGGTTCTATACTATATTAAAAAAGTAGCTTATGAAGCCAGTTATTGTTACCCTTAGTTTGATGTTTATCTCTTTGTTTTCAATTTGTCAAACATGTGAAGAGTATATTGAATTTGTTAAATCTGAAAGTTACGGAACTACTTATTCAAGTTATGACAGTGAAGCTATTTCTGAGGTTACTTTTTATGATGTAATGATCGATTATCAAACTTATTACTTTGCGATTGTTTGCTTTAAGAGAGAATATTCTTACAGTTGTTCTGAATATATTTATCAGGTGTCCTCAAATACTCAAATAAATTATTCTACAAATTACCTTAATAGTGCTGGTAAAGCGTTTTGGAATTATATTCATCCCTACAATAAAAACTTAGGGTGTGCTCCAAACTTCTAATAAGTCTACAAATACCTTTGCTACCTCGTAATTGCATCGTAATCCCCTTCATTTCTAAACCCTCTAAACCTTAAACACTAAACATTTTAAACTTTAAACTCTCTACATCCAACTCACAATTGCCAGGAGAGGAGCGAGGCTTTTTGACATGATTCCCTCATTTCCAGCTTCAAAAGAGCTTATATTCATCAGTTAATAAAACATATTACAGGCAGATGTTGGTAGTTACGTGATAATTTTGTAATTATGAGGGTGGAAATAGAGTAAAGAAGAAAATTATTTAACGGGCACTTTGGCAAGCTTAGTGGTTTGTGCCAGGTTTGTTCTTCTTGGCTAAATTTGTCATGAGCGGGCAGCTAACTGCTTCCAAAAGTCCCACGTTTCTTAGCTGCGACACGTTGTGTGTAGTAGGAGGCTGAAAAAATTGAAAAATAAAAATATGACTACATCTTTGACACGACAATAAATGAAACAAATGACAATGACATAGAGTATTAAAACGACATAAAAGAGTTCGCGTTGCGGACGTTTCTTTCTCAACAAAACGACCAAATAATAAAGAGTACAGTGAAATGGCTGACAAACGCGCCCGAATGGGCGTGTCCTCATAGCTGTTTCAATTGTACTCGGGTGCTTGTTCGTACCTGTTGAGAGTTGGAATGTAAGCAGGGGTTCACGCCCTCTTTTTTGCCGTTCATTTCAATAATCAAAATCAAAAAATCCCTTCCGAATCCCAAGGGCGGCTAAAATTCAAAACAATGAAAACAAAAAATCACATGTTGACAGCTATTGGGGTTTTCATTTTCCTAACCTCAATCTTAAGTTCCTGTAGCACCACAGACAAAGTTGTGTCTGGAAATTTCATACAAAAAAGGAAATACAATAAAGGATGGCATGTAAATCTAAAAAGAAAAACTCCAAAGACAGAGGCTCAAGAGGATAGTACCGAATATTTAGCTGAAACTACAAACGGTAAGAGGCAGGAGAATAATTCAGATCAAACAATTACAATTCAGGAACTAGAATGGGATACGGATAACATTACAGCGTACGCAGACAACTCAATTATTCCATTACAAAATAATACTCCTGTAGTGTTTCCGAAAAAGGGTGAAAACACAAAGGAGGAACTAAAAATACATAAGGAAAGAAAAGATGAGGAATGTGATGTTATCACTTTGAAAAACGGACAGGAAATTAAGGCAAAAATACTGGAAATAGATGAGGATAATATAAAGTATAAAAAATGTGGTAAAACAGATGGACCGACATATATAAAAAGTAAAGCTGATATTTTGCTAATCAGATATCCTGATGGTTCAAAAGACATCTTCTCAGATCAGAATGAGAACAAAACAGATGAACAGGCAGTAAGTCATGAGAAAAAAAGTATCGCAGGTTGGGGAATTGCAGGAACCATTCTTGGTATTTTCATCCCTTTATTAGGGTGGATTTTTGGTGGTATAGGATTAGGTCTTTTTAATCCTGAAAAACACACAGAAGGTAGTAAAACATGGTCCATTGTAGCTTTAGTAGTAAGCACTGTAGCATTTTTAATATTTTTGGCTATATTACTTTAACGATACCAATAACTCTACAAGTACTATTAAATAAACTCTAATGAAAACCAAACATAAAAAAATTATTGCTCGTGAATTTTTAATTGTGCTAAGCTGTCTGGCTCTTGGAGCAATCGTTTATTTGATGACATTGCCCTATAATTACTATATATCTATGGAAGTAGAGGCGATGCAACCAAGAATTAATTCTATAAAGAACAGACTAGATTCCATAAATTCAAAAGTAGATAGTATTGAGCTTGAGAAATCAATAGTGAGTCAGAAAGTTAGAAAATTTGAAAACTACAATGATTTTGTAGATAAAATGGAATTATCTGTTCAAGGCCCGAAAAAAGAAAATATCGGTTCAGAAGACGATAAGACTAAAGGTAAGACTGTTGATGTTACATCTAATCATCTAAGAGCTATTTATAAAAAATTAAGAGCTGATGGGTATGTCAACATGGGTTCTTCTTATTATAATTTCGAGGCTAAAATGAGCACCCCAAACAACTCTCGTAAGGTTTATGATGCCATTAAGAAACATCCAGGCATAAAAGGAGTCCCTGAAACTTATGATGATTTTGTAGATAAAATGGGATTATCTGTTCAAGACCCTAAATCAGACAGCAGCTATATCAAGCTAAACAGGAGAAAAAATAATCTTGAAAAATAGCTCAAGGTATTAAGGGAAGTTAAAAGAGAAATTGCTAAAAATCATGTAGATTTATTGAATGTTCAAAGAGAGAAAAAATTTGAAAAGCTATCATCTAATCAACGCCTTAATATTTCATTAATTTGGTTAGCTGTATTTCTTGGAATTGCATTTCCTCTTCGTTTTTTAGTGTTAGCAGTAAAATGGAGTATTAATACTTTGAAAAGTTAGGGGTTTTTAAGGTATATTTCAATTCGGTATGATCGATAATCAGCATTATTGGATAAAAGCGGGTTTGTTGATTTTATTAGATTTTGGAAATCATCATCTTGCAATAGTATAAAAAGAAATTATCTCACTCTTAAAAAATGAGTGTAGGAAAGACTTTAATTAATTATAGAACGCATCTCCCCATTTTTAATATAAACTTCAGCTTCTGGTTTTCTCAATACAAGAGATGCTAAATGCCTTTCTTCCTCTTCTTTATCATTAGTTATAACTAAGCATCCCAAATGTGAATTTTGAATTCTAAAAGAGGTGTATCTTTCTTTATTATTTTCAATTGTTATCTCTTTAATAACACCGCCTTCAAGATTCTTTTTCGTAATAATTTCTGACTTTAAAATAAAATCATAAACCTTATTAATTGTATTAAATTTAACCCACTTACCAGTGATTTCAGGGTCTAGGTCCTCATTTACTTCCCAGCAAAACTTGATTTCACTTTTGTCAGTGAAGATTAACTGTTCACCCTTTTTTAGTTTAAAACTTCTTTTCTCCATATAATATTAATTAAAAGTGTTGATACTGTCATCATCCAACACCCTCTTTAGGATGATCAGGGATGATCTCCGTTTCAATCGGTTTGCTGGGGAAGAATTTGGTGACGATAAAGCCGGCTATGAAAGCCGTTACAAACGAAGGTGCCATCACGTCAATCGCTTCAAAATACTTCCCGATGCCGTCCAGGTTCTGAACGTAAAACTTGAAAAACGGAACAGAGGTAAAACCCGTGATCATTGAGGCTATGGCTCCGCGCTCGGTGTAGGCTTTCCAAAACAACGACAAGATCATCACAGGGCAAAAAGTAGCGGCAATGCCCGACCAACCAAAAATGCTGAACCAAAACACGGTTCGGGTAGGGGACAAAATAGCTACGGAGATCGCCACTCCAAGCGCCAGTAAGGCCATTCCGAGGGTAACCATTCTCGACATTGTACCCAAATCCTTTTGATCGAGATCGGGGCGGAAAATCTGTTGGTAAAAATCGCGGGTAATCGCACTCGATGCCACAACGAGCAGCGAGTCAATCGTTGACATAATCGCAGAGAGGATAATCGCCACGTAAATAGCCGTAATGATGAGCGGAAAAGCATCGCTCACCATCATTGTGAGCACATTTTCCCCGGAATTCCCCAGTACCGCCTCGGGATCTTGTCCGGCCTCCGTAAAGAGGTAGCGACCCAAAATACCAATCGTCACAGCAGCAGCATCGGTGAGGAGCGTGAAAACCACGGCCACCCAGCGTCCCTGGTTGATTTCCTTGATATTCCTGACCGAGATAAACCGCACATAAACCTGCGGAGAACCCAAAAACCCCAGTCCGATCATTGCAAAACCGATCATCGTGGAAATGTTCATCCACATGTCATCGGAGGTGCCCCAAATACTGGTCAGAGCCGGATCTATGTTGTTGAGTCCACCGATGATGTTTTCAGAGTGATCGATCGTGAAGTACGCGACAATCGGCAAGGCCATGAGACCGAGGAACATCATGATGCCCTGGAAGAGATCTGACCAAACAACAGCCACAAAGCCACCCACAAAAATGTAGGTGAGCACGATGAGGAAGCCCACAATAGCGCCTGTGTAATAGTCGAAACCGAGGAAATCCTCAAAAGCCTTTCCCGTAATGTCGATTTGGGCACTCACGTAAATGATCACGAAAATGGCCAGTGCTGAGGAGCTGATGACCCGCAGCATGTGGGTTTTGGTTTTGAAGTGACTCTCGAAATAATCGGGAATGGTGATGGAGTTGTATTTGTCAGTTAATCGTTTAAAAGGCTTGGCCATGAAAAACCACGAAACGGCCACACCCAGCAACTCACCGATGACCACCCAGTAAGCGCTGAACCCCGCAATGGCGCCCATTGCGGTAACACCCAGGAGCAACCAACCCGATTCGCCCGTTGCACGTGCCGAGAACGCTACAGCCCAGTAACCGATTTTTTTGCCGCCCACATAAAAGTCATCCATCCCCTTGATGCGTTTTGAGGCCACAAAACCGATTAAAAATAGAATGCCAACGTAAATTCCCAGTACAACGAGCTTCGTAATCATAAAAAGGATTTAAGTTTTAAAAATTAGTCTGCTTTACACTTTGCTCTCTTCTTTGAGGTGTTCATTAGCGAATGCTTCTAAACTCTCAAAGAAGTCGAGAACATCCTGTTTGGAAATACTCGAATTGATGGTCACGAGACGGACAAACTGTTCGTCTTCATAGTGTCCGTAACCCACCATGAGCTCGGCATTTTTGTACAGCTTGCTGCAGAGTACATCAGCCGGAATATCCCTGTAGTTAAAGCAAACACTGATTGACTCATCAAAGCTGTAGAGCTTGTAATCGGTATTATCGCGAACGTAATCGCGAGCAACCTGCGCCAGCTCAAACTGGTGATCCACCAATTCTCCCAGTCCGCTCGTGCCAACGGCTTTCCACAGCGTCCAGAATTTGAGCGCGTCATTCCTGCGACCGCACTGTAGCGAGATTTTCCCAAGGTTGTAGTCGTCACCATCCGTTTGGTAGAGGTAATCGGCATCGTTTGAGAAACTGTCGTAGAGGTACTTTTTGTCTTTCACCACAATGATGGAGCAGGAGAGCGGTACCGCCAGCATCTTGTGTGCGTTGAGCGTGAATGAATCGGCATTTTGTGCGCCTTTCACTAAGTGGCGGTAATTCTCGCTGAAAATAACAGATCCGCAATAAGCACCGTCAACGTGCGACCACATATTGTGTTCCTTGCAAATTTCGTTGATCTCATCAATCGGGTCGAAAGCTCCCAGGACAGTAGTTCCGGCTGTGGCAATCACCATAAACGGGTGACAACCATCGGCTTTATCCGTTTCGATCAGATCCTTTAGTTTAGCCGTGTCCATTCGGCCTCGCTCATCGGTGGGCACATAGCGCACCTGGTTCCGACCGATACCCATAAAAGCAGCATTCTTAGGTATAGAATAGTGCGATTCCTGAGAGGTGTAAAGGGTCATTTTTTGCGAAACCCCGTCATTTTTGATGGATTCATTGAATTTATCGCGGGCCATGAGCATTCCCATGAAGTTGGTCATGGAACCGCCCGGGGCAATTGTGCCATCAGCGGTTTTGGGATAATCAACGAGGTCGCGCACTTTGTGCATGATCTCTTTTTCCACGCCAACCATAGGTCCGGCCACTTTGTACGTGTACATGGAGTTGTTGAGCATTACCGCCAACAAATCGCCCAGTACCGCCTTGCCTTTGCGGCCGCCAAAAAGTTGATTGAAAAATTGATTGGTTGCTGTGCGCGGAGTGTTAAGAACGATCTCTTTGAGCGCATTTTGGAATTTATCCTGATCAGTAGGTTGATCTTCGAGCTCTAAATCGAGCGTTTCAAATAGTTTTGATGGGTCTATGGGTTCAGCTACAGGTTCTTCTTTCTCTTTCTCTAACAGTTTGTTCGTAATCTCATTAAAGAGATCTAAGTCTTCTTTTAGCATACTAGAATTACGTAGTTTGTTTTCAATTTTTGAAGCTCGAAGATAAGTAATGTGAGGAAATGAGATAACTCGATGAGCAAAACACTCGTTTTAACGAGTAAATTGGTTTTTATACTTTTGGTCAGAACCGAAAATAAGGAAAAAACTGTATGTCTAACAAAATAACATCGATAGAAGAGTTAGTTGAAATATTGCCGAGCTGTAAGGGAAATGATTTTGTAGAACTTGCAGAACGTATTGATATACCACTATCAGACTATGAAAAATACGCGAGTTGGTGTGCTGAAAAATACACCCGTAATTGCATCGATCGCACCGATGATTATGAATTGCTTCTCCTTTGCTGGGATGAAGGACAGGACACGCCAATCCACGGACACGGAGGCGAAGAGTGCTGGGTATTGATGGTTGACGGACACCTCAAGGAGATCCGCATCAAGGAAGACGATTCCGGAAACCTCTACGATGATCGCACAGTTGACATGAAAGTAGGCGACATTTCTTACATGCACGATGACATGGGTTATCACAGTCTGCACAACATTCACAACGGTCGCTCCATGACCCTTCACCTGTACATGAACCCAATCGACAGGTGCCTTGTGTATGATGACGAAAAAGAGAAGTTCGAAACAAAAGACATGCACTACGACACCGTTAAAGGCGAAAAGGCTGAAGAGTGCAGTGTTGAGCTGGAAATGGCGTAGGGGAGTTTAAAGTCCTTTTTGTATAGAATCAAGTACTTAAAAACTCATCAGGGACGAGTAACTAATTTTGCTTTTACACGAAAATATTGCTACTAGTTTTTAACGGCCTCTAGAACTGACGCGTAGAATTTCAGAAAAAGAACCAAGGTCAAGGTTAAGGTCGAGTGTAGATAATGATAAACTCATGTTCAGGACTATTAAAGTAATATTTTTATAAAATACTAATTATCAAAATCTTGTAAATATTCATAGAACTTTCTCGACCTCGGCCTCGACCACTGACGCATGCGGGCAACACCTCCGGCTCAACCTTAATGAAACTTCACTTCCTCTTGGTTCCTTCAACTTTTCTAAAGTTCCGAACTTTAGAAAAGTTCTTTATCATGATTTAAGATTACTGAACATTAGATAAGTGCCTTTAGGCACGGGTAACATCTATCTCCGGGTGATAACCCGGAGCCAAAGTTTACAAACAAGCCTTTGAGTGCCGTAGGTACGGTTCACTTTTTATGGAGTTGCTACATTTGATCGGACAGTAAGTTAAGGTGAAATATTTACTTTTATAAATCCTTAACGATTATGAAGAAATCAAGAAAGAAATACAGCAAAGAGTTTAAAAGAAAGGCTGTTGAATTGAGCAATGTACGTGGTGATGTCCGAGAGATATCTGAAGAGTTGGGCATCAATCCTAATTTACTCCATCGTTGGCGCAGAGAGTTCTCAGCTGATCCAGACCTGGCATTTTCTGGCAATGGTAAGAAGCAGCAAAGCCCTGAAGAAGAGGAAATATCACGATTAAAGAAACAGCTGAAGG
>NZ_JAVLBN010000065.1:0-8690 GCF_031581065.1 Salibacter sp. | reverse complement strand
TCCACTGGGTAAGACTGCAGCTGGATCAGATATAGGAGAATTTAATGTTGCCGAACTTGGATTATCAAATCTCCACACCTGTCCATTCTGAGCACTTGAGCTGTCAATATTCGACCACCCACTTGGTGGAGTGATTGAATCAACTGCTGTTGAAAAATCTTCATCGAAGTAAACCTGTGCGTTTAGCGTACTCACATTCATTGCGAACATGACGGCTAAAGAACACAAGGCGACAAAGACTCTTTGTACATTGTTCTTCATAGTTATTTATCGATTAGTTAAACATTAATTAATTACAACATCACTAGCCTGTCGCAATGCAACAGGCATTAATTCAAAAAAATTCAACTGGAAGAAATTTAGGACTTACGAGAAGTTTTGATTGGGGTGCTTCTCGAATTTAAAATTGAAATTTCGTTCCAGTTTTTCAATTAGTTGGCTTCAAAGCTATGGTATAATTAGGGGTTTGTCAATATTTTAACATATTGTAATGCTCAAATTTTTATTCTTTCATCCGTGTATCTTAGGCACAGCAACGTTTAACGGCTGGGTCATTTTTTTTAATTTTTAGTCATTAAAAGAGCATTGCTCAACTTTTTTCTCCTTCCAACTTCAACAAAAAGGCATAATCTAATGCTGTTTCTCTCAACCTTTTGAATCTGCCGGATGAGCCTCCGTGACCTGCATCGAGGTTTACTTTCATCAACAGTAAATTTTCGTCTGTCTTTTTCTCGCGCAGCTTTGCCACCCACTTGGCCGGTTCCCAGTACTGAACCTGTGAATCGTGGAAGCCTGTTGTAACCAATAAGTTTGGATAATTTTTCGACTCTACATTATCGTAAGGTGAGTATTGCAATATATAGTGGTAATACGTTTCATCATTCGGGTTTCCCCATTCATCGTATTCTCCCGTGGTAAGCGGAATCGACTCATCGAGCATGGTGGTGACAACATCTACAAAGGGAACGGCTGCTACAACTCCGTTCCACAGATCGGGGCGCATGTTGATGATCGCCCCCATGAGCATTCCGCCTGCGCTGCCTCCCAGGGCATAAAGCTGGTTCTGACTGGTGAAATTTTGGTCTATTAAATGCTCCGCACAATCGATAAAATCGGTAAAGGTGTTCATTTTGTTGAGCCACTTACCATCGAGGTACCAATCCCTGCCCAGGTCTTCTCCGCCACGAATGTGCGCTATGGCAAAAATAAATCCGCGGTCGAGCAGACTAAGCCTTATTGAGCTGAATGAAGGATCGGTGCTGATTCCGTAAGATCCGTAGCCGTAGAGCAAGAGGGGCTGGCTCTGACCATTACGGTGCATGTCTTTTTTATAAACCAAAGAGATTGGCACTTTTTTACAATCTCGTGCGGTTGCGTATAGTCTCTCGCTTTTGTACTCGTCCTGGTTGTATCCACCAACGACTTCGTGTTGTTTGAGCAACTCCTGCTCGCGGGTTTTCATGTTATATAGGTAAACGCTGGGCGGAGTGGTCAACGAGGTATAGCCGTAACGGAGGTTATCAGTATTAAAATCTGGGTTAATGCCGATGTAGGCCACGTAAGCCGGATCTGAAAATTTGATCTCGTGCATTTCCCCATCCCAGGGTCTGATGCATAAATTCACCAATCCGTTTTCGCGTTCTTCGGTCACCATGAAGTTCTGAAAAAGCTCCATGTTCTCGATCATCACATCTCCCCTGTGCTCAATAACCGGTTCCCAGTTTTCCTGAGTTGTTTTGTGCTCAGGTGTCTTCATAACTTTGAAGTTACGGGCATCTTTGTTGGTGAGGATATAAAAGTGATCATTGTAGTGTGCGATTGAATATTCGTGATCGCGCTCGCGTTTGTCAAATAGCTGAAACTCACCCATTGGCTCATCAGCCGGTAAATAGCGGTACTCGTTACTCACAGAGCTGGCAGATCCTATCAAAATGTATTTCTCCGATTTTGACTTAAAAGCGTAACACAAAAAAGTGGCGTCTTTTTCTTCGTAAATCAGCTCGTCATCTTTTTGGTCAGATCCCAAAACGTGTCGATAAATTTTGCTGGGCCTCAGCGTTTCATCCTGCATGGCGTAAAAAACGGTTTTGTTGTCATTTGCCCACGCAACTGATCCGGTAGTGTTTTCCAGCACATCATCTAAAAACTCACCCGTTTCCAGGTTTTTAAATCGCACCTTATATATACGCCTGCTCAAAGTATCTTCTCCAAAAGCGAGTAATTTGTTGTTCACGCTAAGGCTCATTCCGCCCAATGAGTGAAATTCCTTCCCCTCAGCCAACTGGTTCTGATCGAGAATCACTCTTTCCTCTTTTTCTTCAACCTTCCTCCTCAGGAAAACCGGGTATTCACTCCCTTTCTCAAACTTTGTGCGATACTCATAGCCGCGCAATGTATAGGGTACCGACTCATCATCCTCTTTGATCCTGCCTTTCATCTCGGCAAAGAGCTTTTCCTGTAGCTCTTCAGTATCTTTCATCTTTTCCTCAGTGTAAGCATTCTCATTCCTGAGGTGCTGGAGAACTCCATCGCTCTCTCTGTCTCGCATCCAGTAAAAAGGATCAATCCGTGTTTCGCCATGTGCTGCGAGTGAAAAATCTATGTGTTTTGCTTTTGGTGCATCCATTTGAAAGTATTTTTGCCAAATGTAGGATGTGTTTTTTGAATCGTTCATTTTTTTTCATGGTCTAAACCGACCACGAAATAATTGTTTGTTCATTTGCATTTTACACAGGATTATGCAATAAAAATTAAGTTGCATTTGTAAAAAGGAACGTTATATTTGTATGCACGCATAACAAATTGTTATGCATCAAACCATCCCATGAAGAGAAATTCACCATATCAACTTCGCTCAATACTGGCGATCATCTTTTGGGCACTTGCAGGATTTGCTTTTGGTCAAAATGTCATTGAAGGACAAATCATAGACAAAACAACAGGTGAAACACTCATTGGAGCTACCGTTGTCATTAAGGGAACATCAACTGGCGGGACGACTGATTTTGACGGGAATTTTTCTGTAAAAACAGACAAAGAGCCGCCACTCACACTGGTCATGTCTTTCATGGGTTACAAGAAGCAAGAGATTGAAGTCACTGATTTTTCTGATAAAATCAAAATCAAACTGGAGAGCGACAACGTTCTTCTCGATGCAGTTGAAATTGTGGATACACGAATAACAGATCGCCAAAAACAAGCTCCACTCACAGTTGAAACAATGGATGTCATCGCCATTAAAGAAGCGCCATCGGGTAATTTTTACGAGAGCCTTGGAACATTGAAGGGTGTTGACATGACAAGCGCTTCGCTCGGTTTCAAAGTAATCAACACACGCGGCTTCAACAGTACTTCACCGGTCAGATCCCTGCAGCTCATCGATGGAGTGGATAATCAATCTCCCGGGCTGAATTTTTCGCTGGGTAATTTCCTGGGAGCATCTGATCTCGATGTAAAAAGCGTTGATATCATTGCCGGAGCGAGTTCAGCCTACTACGGACCCGGTGCATTCAACGGAGTCATCAATATGACGACTAAAGACCCGTTTGTTTTTCAGGGTTTGAGCGGTTCAGTGAAAGTGGGTGAGAGAAACATGCTGGAAGGAGCAATCCGGTGGGCGCAGGCAATTAAAAACAAAGACGGAGAAGAAAAATTCGCTTATAAAATCAACGCTTTCTATCTACAGGCCGATGATTGGGAAGCCGAGAATTACAACCCGGTTTTCGACAGTGAATCTGCTAAGTCAAATCCCGGTGGCTACGATGCGGTTAACATCTACGGTGATGAACGGGTACAATCAAACGCTGATGAATCTTCAATTTTTGGTGCCATCGACTATCCCGGGCTCAACACTTTTCACCGTACAGGTTACAAAGAAGTAAACCTGGCCGATTACAACACTCAAAACGCTAAATTGGGAGTTGCTCTCCACTACAAATTCAGAGAAGACCTCCGCGCAATTGTAGCATCTAACTACAGTACCGGAACCACCGTTTACCAGGGAGATAACCGCTACAGCTTAAAAGACATTCAGTTCTTTCAGAACCGATTTGAAATCCGCCAGGACGACAAGTGGTTCTTCAGAGCTTACGCCACTCACGAAAACTCAGGGAACTCCTACGACATCGTAACAACAGCCATTCGGTTACAAGAGGCTTCAATGGGTGATGTAGATTGGAATGATACTTACAAACAAAAATGGGGCTCAGATTTGGGTTCACAGGTTAGGGCATTACCAGGCTACCCAAATCGCTCCAATTACGACAACGCAAAACAATGGCAGGAGATAGGACTCAACCCATTCCTCAACCAGCACAGAGACTCCATTGTTCGTTATCATCAGTTGAACAGGCAGTATACCGATTCACAGCTGGTCAGCAAAGATAAGGCAAGATATTATCCCGGCACAGCTAAATTCGACAGTGCATTTAACAACATCACCTCCAAAAAATTCACCGATGGCGGTTCGCTGTTTTACGACCGTTCGGCTCTTTACCACGTTCAGGGTGAATACAAGTTTGAGCCTTCCTGGGCCACAATTCGCGTAGGTGGATCGGCTCGTCTTTACACACCTGACACACGTGGAACAATTTTCAGTGATACACTGGAATACACACGACAACAAACCGATTCCGGGACTATCGTTACAGACTCATCTTACAAAGAGATCACCAACTTTCAATATGGCGTTTATGCCGGCTTAGAGCGCTACTTTTTCAAAGAACAAATCAAGGCCAGCGCAACTCTCCGCATGGATAAAAACGAAAACTTCGACTATATCTTTAGTCCGGCTCTGACCATGGTTTACACACCTAATGAAAAGCACACATTCAGAACCACTTTTAGCTCAGCTGTGCGAAACCCAACAATGGCTGATCAATTTCTGTATTACGATGTGGGCCGCGCTATTCTGCTTGGCGGGCTCAACGGTTACGATTCACTCGTAACAGCAAAATCATTTGAGTCAACGCTTTCCTCACTCAACCAGGATTCGCTCGATTATTTCAATGTGGATCCGATCAAACCAGAGCAGGTGAGAACATTAGAGCTGGGATATCGCGGTATATTCAATAAAAAAGTGTTCGTTGACGCATCTTACTACCACAGCTGGTACACCAACTTCATCGGTTATCAGATTGGGATTGATGCTGAATTTACTAACAACTCTTTTCTTTCAAAATATCAGCCGTATCGCATATCAACGAATGCTCAATCAATCGTGACAACACAAGGCTTCTCAATAGGCGCAAATTACTACTTTGCTAAAAAGTTGACGCTGAATGGAAACTACAGTTGGAACAAACTGGTTTCAGGTGACGATGACCCTATAATCCCTGCATTTAACACACCAGAACACAAATACAACCTGGGAGTAAGCGGTAGAGAATTATCCTGGGGATTTTTACCGGTTCCGGGGTTCTTTGGTTTTAGCGTAAATTACAAATGGGTTGAAGGATTTGTTTTTGAAGGCTCTCCACAGTTTACAGGACCGATAGACTCGTACGGATTAGTTGATGCACAAATCAATTATAATTGGCCTCGTATTAATACAACGTTTAAATTAGGGGCATCGAACTTATTGAATAACGAGGTTTACCAGGTTTACGGTGGGCCAAGAGTGGGCAGACTCGCATACTTCTCAATTTTGTACGAATGGAAAAGAAAAAAATAAAAACTAAATTGTATCTTTCTTAAATTAAAATATAGGCTTATGAAACAGAAACTACTCATGACAATTGCAGCTGCAGCTTGCACTGCGTTTAGCATCTCAGCAAACGCCCAGTTGCGTTACGCTGAAGAGATCTTTGACGAAAGTGAAATCGAAGTACAAACCGATATCACTTATGGAATCAATGTTGACTTTTTGAAAAACACGTCATTATTAAGTCCAACCTACATTCAAAATAACCAGCAACAAATTGCCGGTGAAATGAATTATCTCGACAGTACACTTCAGGCTGGTGGTAACCCGAGCATGAACTACTTCCTTCCTTATGGAGCTGACTCCTCAACAATTGTGAAAGTGTCACAGCTCGAGATGGACGTTTACATGCCAACGACCAGTGCTGATAACATGGCTGAACGCCCGGTTATTGTTTACGTTCACACAGGTAACTTCTTACCTCCAATTATCAACGGTAGTGTAGGTGGTTCAAAAAATGACTCGGCTGCGGTTGAGTTTTGTACACAATGGGCAAAACGCGGCTATGTAGCTGTAGCTCCAAACTATCGTCACGGATGGAACCCGCAGGCGAACGACCCGCAAACCGGTCAAATCATTAGGCGAGCAACTTTGTTGAATGCCGTTTACCGCGCTATTCACGATGTAAAGCAATCTGTTCGAGTATTGAGACAGGGTGCAAACCAGGGACCAAACCCTTATGGTATTAACTCAGACAAAATTGCATTATTCGGACAAGGATCAGGTGGTTATGTGGTTTTGGCTTACACAACTATTGACAGCCAAAGCGAAGTGGGAACTGCTAAATTTTTGAATCCTCTCACAAATCAACCTTACGTTAACGAACAAGTTGTTGGTGATTACGAAGGTTTTGGTGGTTTATTGAATCTTTATGTTGATAATGGTGAAAGTGCCGACATTCAACACACTGTTAATGCCGGTGGTGCTTTAGGTGATATCTCGTGGTTAGATGGCAATGAAGCTCCAATGATGAGTTTCCACTGTATCAATGACCCATTTGCACCTTTTGACACCAACCAGGTTGTTGTTCCTACAACAAATAACAATGTTGTTCCGGTTCCGGGGCCAAATACTTTTATTCCGGAAGCTAATGCACTTGGCCTTAACAGCGACTGGATTGACAAGAATGAATACCAGGATCCTTTCACATCTCGCGCACGTTCGCTTTACGGCAGAACATTTGAAACGTTCTATCCAACAGCTCCTCTAGATGAAGTAACGATTGATGCAGATGCTGAAGGTTTGTTCGCTTTCCAACTTCCATTGAAACAAGCTCGCTTTGAAAACCAGGGTGCTCCGTGGGAATGGTGGAGTGAAAGTGATGTAATCGCTCTAGCACAGGCAGTCAACCAACAAACCGGTGGTTCTTATGACGGTGCTGCAATTCACCAAAACTCATTGATGTCAAACCCTGATATGTCAAAAGAAAAAGCACTTCGCTACATCGACACAATTCAGGGCTACATGCACCCGAGATTGATGTTAGGAATGGGAATTGGCGATACCAATGCAGTTGGTTACGAAGAGCTTTACCCTTTTGCTGAAGCTAAGATCAAGATTTTCCCTAACCCATCAGTTGGTGAGGTGAATATTCAATCAAAAGGTAACGCTATTCAAATGGTAACTGTTTTTGATCTCACAGGTAAAGTCGTTTACCGCTCTGAGAACATCAACAGAGAGTTTGAATCGATCAACCTGAACGAACTCAAATCAGGAATGTATTTGATCAAAGTTGAAGGCGATGAAGCCTTTTCAAAGGAAAGACTTTTCTTGCACTAAGAAGAAAGTGACTTTTATAAAGTGATAAGCCCCGCAACATTCATACATGTTGCGGGGCTTTTTTTAATAATCACTGTTAACTTTAACTGTTTAACAGTAGGTAAAGAATAAAAACTTGACACGTAAAAAACACTTCATTAAATTAGCACAAAATTCAAAAAATAAATAATTATGAAAAGTAAAATTAATGAATGCCCCCCCCCTTGCAGGGCAATTCAAAAATTTTGGGTTTTAATTTTCATTTTTATGTGTGCTACTATCGCCACTGCGCAACAACCCAATTGGAGTTTGCATAATTCAATTGTGGATTACCAAAACACTTCACTATCCTCATTACCGGGTTCTCCAAATCCAGAATACACCCAAAATGCTTTGTGGGATGATCAGGGAAACCTCATTTGTCATGAAGCAGATGGTAAGATCTGGGACAGTCAGGGTAATTTGGTGTTAAAGTTCGAACAAATAATAAATGGTAACCTTGTTTTAGCTAAAGGTTTTACCGAATTTGTCTTAATACCGGTACCCGGGGTTTGCAATCAGTTTTATGGTGTTTTAGGTTACAGTGATGGTGTTACTGATGGCACTCCGGTTCAAAAGGTTCTGTATTGTGTGCTAGATGTTGACCCTGCAACAAACACGGTCACACCTGTACCGGTTAATAGTAACGGGGATGAGATTGGGTCCATTCCTTTACAATGTGAAATAAGAAGGTCTTCTGATGGTGATACCAGATCAGATAAAAATTTGAATTTCTTCATCCTTCTTGAATCAACAAAAGAATTATCTAATGGTACTCGAAAGCTTTTTGTCGCCACTCAGCAGTGTTTAGTAACACTTGAGACGAATACAAATTCATATCCATCATTTGATTTTGTAGATGGTTACAGATATGAGTTCACTAGTTTTAAACCTGCCAACCTACGAACTGAGTTGGAAGTATTTCAGGTAGATGATGAGGTTTTTGACGTGATAACTCCACAGTATCGACCAAATTCATCAGGAAATAATTTTCCAAACGAGTTTACGCATTTTAATATAGATTTTTCCTCTTCAACACCATCTTATCAATTAAACCATTATAGTTTTCCCTTTAATGATTTATCGCCTTTAATGAAAGGAGTAGAGTTCTCTGAAGATGGAAAAAAGCTGTATATAAGTGTAACTAAAATACAAAGACAGCCATCTGTAAGCAGAATCACTTCAGGAGATC
>NZ_JAVLBN010000064.1:0-9428 GCF_031581065.1 Salibacter sp. | reverse complement strand
CCCCAATATCACAAACCAATAACATTTTTTTACATCTTGTTTCCTATATAAATCGCTACTTTTGTGCAATTTTTAACACGTGATATACAAAAGGAGTGCTTATGTCAGTTTCAACCAACAAGATTAAATACGAAGGGTTAACTTACGATGATGTTTTATTAGTACCTCGCTACTCTGAGGTATTGCCTCGTGAGGTGGACATCTCGTCAAAATTTTCACGCAACATAACACTCAAAACACCAATCGTTTCAGCAGCTATGGATACGGTTACTGAATCTGCCCTGGCAATTGCTATTGCACAGGAAGGCGGAATTGGCGTTCTCCACAAGAGCATGAACATTAAGGCTCAGGCTGCTGAAGTACGCAAAGTAAAGCGTAGCGAGAGCGGAATGATTCAGGATCCGCTCACGATAAGCATTGACGGACTCGTAACTGACGCACTTCAAATGATGAAAGAGCACTCTATTGGTGGTATCCCGGTTGTCAAAGAAAACGAAGAACTCGTTGGAATTGTAACAAACCGCGACCTTCGCTTTGAGAAAAACATGCAACGCCCTATCACAGAGGTAATGACAAAAAACAACCTCATTACTATCTCTCAAAATGATGATCTTGAAAAGGCAGAAGACATTCTCCAAAAAAATAAAATCGAAAAGCTTCCGGTAGTTGACGATAATGGCAAACTAACCGGACTCATCACTTTCAAGGATATTATAAAAGCACGTATTAAGCCAAATGCCTGTAAAGATCAATACGGTCGCTTGCGTGTAGCTGCTGCTGTAGGCATCACTGCCGACATGATGGAGCGCGTTAACGCACTTGTTGATGCAGGTGTTGATGCTGTAATCATTGATACAGCGCACGGTCACTCAAGAGGTGTAATCGAAGCGCTCAAAACTGTTAAAAATTCTATCACAGATAAAGTTGATGTAATTGTTGGAAACATCGCAACTGCTGAAGCGGCTCGTGACCTTGTTGATGCCGGAGCTGATGGAGTTAAAGTGGGAATTGGCCCGGGTTCTATTTGCACAACTCGCGTTATTGCCGGAGTCGGATTCCCTCAACTGAGCGCTATTCTGGAAGTTTCAGGTGAATTAGCCAAAACCGATATTCCACTCATTGCCGATGGCGGCATCCGCTTTACAGGAGATATCGTAAAGGCATTAGCAGCCGGAGCGAGCAGCATCATGGCCGGCTCGTTATTTGCCGGTACTGAAGAGTCACCGGGTGAAACGATTATCTACGAAGGAAGAAAATTCAAGTCGTACCGCGGAATGGGATCAATTGAAGCCATGCAAAAAGGTTCTAAAGATCGTTACTTCCAGGACGCTGAAGACGACATTAAAAAACTCGTACCTGAAGGAATCTCAGGCCGTGTACCATTTAAAGGCAGTATATCAGAGGTTCTCTACCAGCAAATTGGCGGTATAAGAGCCGGAATGGGATACTGCGGAGCAAAAGATATTCCTTCACTTCAGGAAGCACAGTTCGTGAAAATTACTCCGGCAAGTGCTATCGAAGGACACCCACACGATGTAACCATCACGAGAGAAGCACCTAATTACTCAAGAAAATAATAAAGCAATGAATAAGATCAAATCAATCCTTTTGGTCGGAGCCGTTATTGCCTCCACTCTAGCAACAGCTCAGGTTAAAAAGAGCGCTACCATTTTGAAAGTTGAAGATGAAGAAATCACCGTTCATGAATTTGAACGCATCTACAACAAGAACAACAACAAAACTACGGTTGATAAGAAGACCGTTAGCGAATACATGGACCTGTTCATCAATTTCAAGCTCAAAGTGAGAGAAGCTGAAACGATGGGACTCGACACCTCAAAGGCTTTCCAAAAAGAGTTGGGTAGTTACATCGATCAACTTCAAAAACCCTATTTAACAGATCAGGAATACATCGATCATTTGGTTAAAGAAGGCTACGAGCGCATGCAAAAAGATGTGAATGCAAGCCACATCTTATTCCGCATACCTAAAAATCCAACTCCTGAAGACACTCTAAAGGCTTACAAAACCGCCATGAAAGTGTACAACAAAGCCAAAAGCGGAGTTGATTTTGAAGTGCTTGCTGCAGAACACTCTCAAGATCCATCTGCCCAAAAGAATAAAGGAAAACTCGGTTGGTTCTCAGCTTTCAGAATGGTTTACCCATTTGAAACGGCAGCTTACGAAACGCCTGTAGGAGAAGTTTCTAAACCGGTCAGAACCAGATTTGGTTACCACCTTGTGAAAGTGAACGACAAACGCGATGCAATTGGTGAGGTGAAAGCTGCTCATATCCTCATCAAGCACGATGATGAAAAACAAACCAAAGAAGACGAGGCTAAAAAGAAGATAGACGAAGTTTACGAACAACTCGAAAACGGTGAAAGCTTTGAAAGATTAGCCCGCACTTATTCTGAAGATCGCGGATCTGCGAGAAAAGGTGGCGAACTTCCAAAGTTTGGAGCTGGCAGAATGGTTCCTGAATTTGAAGATGCAGCATTCGGATTGGAAAACGATGGCGATTACAGCGAGCCATTTAAAACTGAATACGGCTGGCACATCGTAAAACGTATCAGCAAAGATGAAATCGGCTCGTTTGAAGAGGAAAGAGATTTTATCGAGCGCCAGGTTGAGCGCGATGGACGCGGATCTGACAGTAAAGTTTCTCTCGCCAATAAACTGGCTGATGAGTACAACGTAAAAGTTTACCAAAAGAATATTGACGCGATGGTTGACGTCCTCGATTCTTCAGTTTTTGTTGGCGACTGGAGTGCTGATAATGCTGAGGGAATGGACAAAAAAACCATGCAACTCAACGATAAGGAATACGGAAACAAGAAAGTTAAATGGACTCAGCAAGATTTTGCGCAATTCCTCGCTAAGAGACGCCACGTGAAGCCGATGGATTTGAAAATGGCTGTCAACTCTTTCTTCAAAGATTTTAAGACAAATGAAATTTTGGCTTATGAAAAGTCTATTCTGACAGAGAAATATCCTGAATACGAAGCGCTTTACAACGAGTATCACGATGGTATCCTCCTTTTTGACCTCATGGAAACAAAGGTTTGGAAAAAGGCAATCAACGATACTACCGGACTCAAAGCCTTCTACTCTACTCGTAAAAGTGAGTACATGTGGCCAAAGCGTGTGAAAGGAACAATTTACACCTGCTCTGATAAAGACGGAGCAAAACAGGTTGTTGACCTACTGGAAGAAAACGCATCAGACTCGGCTATCGAAGCCAAACTGAACAAAGACAACGCGCTTGCAGTGAAAATTCAGCAAGGAACTTACTCGGCTGATCAGCGCCCGGTTCTGACCGATATCAAATGGAAAAAGGGAGTTTCAAAAATAGCTGAACACGATGGAAGCTTTGTTATTGTTGATGTTGAAGAGGTTCTAGAGCCTGAAGAAAAGAAACTCAAAGAAGCTCGCGGAATTGTAATCACCGATTACCAGGAAAAACTGGAAAAAGACTGGATCGAGGAACTTCGCAACAAATATGACTATGAGGTGAATCAGGAAGTTCTTGAAAAGCTTGAAAAAGAATACGAGAAAAAATAAGCTATCGACAAACTGATCTACATATTATCGCTCGCTTTGTTGATGCAATCGTGTAATCTTTTCAACGCTAATGAAGAGGAAAGAGAGCCGGTTGCACGAGCCTATGACAGGTACTTGTACGCTGATGAGCTGGCTCAAAATATCCCCAACAGCTTATCTGACGAGGACAGTACGGTCATGGCCCACAGCCTCATCAAAAACTGGATCGAAAAGCAAATACTCGTTTACCAGGCTGAGAGCAATCTACCGGGCGAAAAGAAAAATGTAGAAAAGAAACTCGAAGAATACCGAAATGACTTGCTCATTTACACTTATCAAAATGAGCTCCTCAGTCAAAAACTCGACACCACAGTCACTGAAGCTGAAATCAAGACTTATTACCAAAACAACAAGAAAAACTTTCAGCTCAAAGACTATATCATCAAGGTTTACTACGTGAAAGTGGATACAAATGCTCCGCGTGTAGACGAACTCAAGTCGAATATCTTAGCTGATGACACTGAGTCATTACGCAAGGTTGAGGACTATTGCTACCAGTTTGCCCACAACTTCTACCTCGATGAAAATAAATGGCTCTACCTCGATGATCTTTTGAAAGAGATTCCGGTTGAAGATTACAACCGCGAAAAATTCCTTCGCAAGAATAAAATATTTGAGCTCGAGCACGGACAATACAAACACATTTTGCGAGTTTTAGACTACAGGTTGAAAGACAGCACAAGTCCCCTGTCGCTTGAACACGATAAAATAAAAAGCATCATTTTGAATCAGCGAAAAGTCGAATTTGTCAAAAATTTAAAAGACGATTTATTTGCTGAGGCAGAACGAAAAAATAACTTCGAAATTTACTGATGAAGAAATTAATAGCACTACTCTTATTTATCGTAACACTTTCGGTCAGAACCGAAGCACAGCCCGAGCAAAACAAAGTAATTGACGGTGTTATTGCTGTGGTAGCTGATGAAATCATCCTGCGATCAGATTTAGAGAATAAAATGACGCAGTACAGGCAGAGCGGAAACCCTGTCAATGAAAACACAAAATGTACGGTAATGGAGGACTTGATGTACAACAAGCTCCTCCTCGACCAGGCAAAAATCGACTCCATTGAAGTGCAGGAAAGCCAGGTGAACTCAGAGCTATCAAGACGTATCGATTATTTTGTTCAACAGATTGGCTCAGTAGAAAAACTCGAAGAGTTTTACGGTAAATCAATCGCCAAGATCAAAGACGAGTTTTACGATCTCATCAAAGATCAAATGACCATTCAGCAAATGCAACAACAACTCTCAAAAGATGTGCAGGTAACACCTAAAGATGTGAGAGAGTTTTACAACAGCATAGACCCCGATAGCCTCCCTTACATCAACGCTCAGGTTGAAGTTTCTCACATTGTCATCGATCCCCAGATCAACGAAGAAGAGAAAGAGTCAACCAGGCAAAAGTTACGCGAGCTCAGAGAGCGCGTTATGGATGGTGAGGATTTTGGAACGCTCGCCTACCTCTACTCTGAGGATCAGGGAAGTGCCGAGAAAAACGGTGAACTCGGATTCATGAAACGCGGTATGCTCGTTCCTGAATTTGCCGCAGCAGCATTCAGTCTTGAACCGGGCGAAGTATCGGGCATTGTAGAAACAAAGTTCGGTTTCCACCTGATTAAAGTAATCGAAAAGAAAGGTCAGCAGGTTAACGCCCGTCACATTCTTTTGAAACCAAAAGTTTCCGGATCTGACCTTACCCGCGCTAAAGCGAAGCTCGACTCAATAAGAAATATCATAACCGAAAATGAGTCTATTTCTTTCGCAGATATGGCTGAAAAAGTGAGCACAGATGAAAAATCGAGCAAAAACGGTGGTAAAATCATCAACGAATCATCCGGCTCTGCCCGTTTTGAAATGAACCAAATGAGTGAAGTTGATCCAAACCTCTTCTTCGTGCTCGATAAAATGGAGCCGGGCGAAATTTCAAAACCTGTTGTGTACAACAAAAAAGATGGCTCTAAAGCATACAGAATCGTTAGACTTGACACGGTTTACGAACCACACCGCGCTAACCTGGAAGACGATTATCAACGAATTCAAAGTGTCACAAAAGCTGAAAAGCAAAAAAAGTTAATTGACGAATGGATTCAGGGAAAAATTAAATCTACTTACATCAAAATCAATGAGCAGTATAGAGAATGCTCATTTGAACACTCATGGCTCTGATACAATATGGAAAATAAATACAAAGACGAAGTTGAAGCTGCAGAAGCATTTTCAGCAAAATATAAAGCACTTAACGAAGAAATAGGCAAAGTCATTATCGGTCAGCAAGAGGTTGTGAAAGACATCGTGATCTCGATCTTTAGTGGCGGTCACGCTTTGCTCGTTGGTGTTCCCGGACTCGCAAAAACACTTTTGGTCAATACGATCTCAAAATCTCTTGGCCTCAAGTTCAGTCGGATCCAATTTACGCCAGACCTCATGCCCAGTGATATCATCGGATCTGAAATACTGGACAAAGAGCGCAATTTCAAATTCGTGAAAGGTCCTGTTTTCGCAAATGTTGTCCTTGCAGATGAGATCAACCGAACTCCGCCTAAAACGCAGGCTGCGCTTCTCGAAGCGATGCAGGAAAAATCAGTTACTGCCGGTGGTGAAACTCACCAACTCGAAGAACCTTTCTTTGTTTTAGCCACTCAAAACCCGATTGAGCAAGAAGGAACTTATCCTCTACCAGAGGCTCAGCTAGACCGTTTCATGTTCAACATTTGGGTCGATTACCCTTCATTCCAGGAAGAAGTTGATGTGGTTAAAGCCACAACAACCGACAAAAAAGTAGCTGTCAATTCAGTGATGGATGCTGAGGAAATCAAGTATTTCCAGCAGCTCGTTCGCAAAGTGCCGGTAACCGATAATGTGATGGAATACGCGGTAAACCTCACAGCCATGACCAGACCGGAAGGTGATCGCGCTCCGCAACTCGTAAAAGACTATATCAGCTGGGGTGCTGGTCCGCGTGCTTCACAATACCTGATTATGGGAGCTAAATGTCACGCTTTGATCAACGGCAAATACTCGCCTGACAACGAAGATGTTCGTGCAGTTGCTACACCAATCTTACGACACAGAATGGTGAAAAACTACAAGGCTGAGGCAGAAGGTTATTCAATCGAGAAAATTATTGAAGAGCTCAAAAATCAGCGTTAAAACTATTCTTTAGCGAGTTCCTGTAAAAAGTCTTTGAAAGAAGAAGTGTTGTACTTGGCCATCCCGCTTTTGGCTGAAACCACTTCTCCTTTTTTGTTCAGGATGTAAGTCCGCGGTATTGCGCTTCCGGTAAACTGTTGGGGAATGTTGCTCGCTGCCGCAAAAACAGGGAACGAATACGCTTCATCGTGTTTGAAATCAATTGCTTTTTGAAACTCGCGATCGCGCGAGAGCATCACAAAAACTATATCGTCACTTTTTACTTCCTCATACAACTCCTGAATTCCGGGCATTTCAGCTTTGCAGGGCGGACACCAGGTAGCCCAAAAATTCACAAATACTACTTTCCCCCTGAGGTCTGCGAGATTTACGACCTCTCCCCTTTCATTCATCAACTTCATTGAAACCGGTCCGCTCGCATCTATTGGTTTTTTGTCGGTATCGGGCTGAATGATTCCGGTTGATAGTATTACGCTTTGCACACCGCTGATCAAAGGCTTATACAGGCCACTGAAGTAGAGAAAAAGTGCAACTGAGATGAAAATAGCCCAGTTGATTACTTCTTTTTTGGTTTCTTTATTTGAAAAGATCTTCATTTTTAAACTAATCTACCGCGAAATTCTGATAAACAAGTTCCGTGAGCAGTGACATACATCACGATTTGTTATTTTTAGAAACTCTGTATTTGTAAATCCAGGCAATAATAAAAGTCGAGAAAAACGAAAACGAACTGTAAACCACAGCGATCAAAGCCATTTGGTTGTTTTCAATGACATTCGTAGCAATGAAAATAGCCAGGGCACTATTCTGCAGCCCCATTTCAATGGCAATTGTGTATATAGATTCTCTCGACTTCAATATTCGTTTTAGAGCCAGAAAGGATATCATCATTACAGCTAAATTCAACAGAAGGCCGGGAACAGCGAGCTGTACAAACTCACTCACACCAAATGTATCTTTATCAGTGGAGAACAACACATAACCAAAAACCAACAACAGAATAGCGGGCAAAATATAACGGAGTGGTTCTCTCAACTTTGAAGTAAATTCAGGTTTGTAATGATTGATCGTCATTCCCACTAAAACCGGCAACAATACTGTACTGGTCACTTCTCCGGCCGTACTGGAAAACGAAACATCAACAGGTTGATCTTTTCCCAAAAACACATTCAGAGCCAGCTGAACAATGAGCGGAATGCTAAATACGATAATAAAGCTATTGATAGTCGTAAGCGAAACAGATAGCTCCGTTTTACCTTTCAGGATGTACGTCACCAGATTTGAAGCAGTTCCGCCCGGGCAGGCAGCAATCAGAACAAGTCCCACTTTGTAAATTGGGTCGAGAGGGTAAATCCAGGCAATAATGAAAGCCACCAATGGCACAACAATCATTTGCCCTACCAGTCCGGAAATCATGGATTTTGGCTTCTTAAAAACCGTTTTGAAATTGTCAAACTCCAAATTGAGACCAATCCCCAACATGATGATTCCAATCGCGATAGGCATTAAAAGTGAATCGGAGTTTGCCATTTACGTTTCTTTGGCTCGAAGAAAGGCAATTTACGATAATTTAAAGTCAAAGATCAGGCTAATTTTGCGCATCGTAGTATAATTGCCAAAATTTGAATTATGCGTCACTTCATACTTGCACTAACAGTTTTAGCAGCTTTTGCTAGTTGTCAGCCTGTAAAATCACCACAGTCAGAACCGAACAACCAGCTCAGCTTTTTGAGCGCAACCGCTTACACACAGCAGTCGGCTGAGTACCGTGCGGTTTGTTTGCAAACGTATCAGCTCGCTGGTAGGGCTCTGACCGAAAAGATTGCCGATTATAACTCAGATTCCCTCAAGCCTGCCGTTGTGTTAGACCTCGATGAAACCGTGCTGGATAATTCGCCTTACACCGCCTGGCAAATTTCGAATAACAAACCGTACACCACCGAAACGTGGCAAAAGTGGACAGCCATGGGAAAAGCCAAATCTGTACCGGGATCAAAAGCGTTTCTCCAACTAGCCGATAGCCTGGATGTTACGATTTTTTACCTCAGTAACAGGCGTGTAAACAGGTTGGAACCGACTGTGAAAAACATGAAAGATTTGGGAATGCCACAGTCAGAACCGGATCATTTTCACCTAAAATCGAGTACTTCAGATAAACAGCCACGAAGAGATTCGATCATGAATCAGGGATACGACATCTTGTTGTTTTGTGGTGATAACCTCGGTGATTTTGGATCTGAATGGGATCACGGTACAACTGCCCAGCGAAACGAAACAGTCATGAATTCTTCTTCGAGATTTGGCACCGAATTCTTCATCTTCCCCAACCCGATGTACGGTAAATGGGACGCTGCCCTACTCGACTACAACCGCGACACATCAGAGGCTGCAAAAAATCAAATGAGGATTGATAAGTTGGAGAAGGTTGAGTTTTACTAAGAGTTGAGGTTGAGCTGGAAGCACTGACCTAAAGCGTCAGGTGATGAAAGTGCTGACCGATAGCGTCAGTAGTAAGGTCAAGGTCGAGGTTGAGGTCGAGGCTAAGAAAAAACAAGCGATCCTTAACTGAACAATTAACCAAAAAGTCAATTCGTAGGTTACGTCTCATCAGTCAGCGATATGCAGCGGATGTGCGTAGTCGCGTTTCGAAGCGGAACTCGATCAGGATTTTTG
>NZ_JAVLBN010000063.1:0-9595 GCF_031581065.1 Salibacter sp. | reverse complement strand
TTAAGCTCCCTAAGTCAGCTATTTAACTTTTAACGAATAGCCTTTTAATACCGAAAAGTCTATCATTTTTCGGTATTGATACACCTCCCTAGTCTCGGCTCAATTTAAGAGTCAACTCTTTTTCATCGGACAGGTGTTGATACCAAAAATGGTATAAAGTCCACAAAAGCCAAAAACACTTGTGATGATGAATGCTGCAGCTAAAACAAGCATTATAACTCCCTCTACTCCGGGTAAGTCCTGAGCAAAGTACACAAACAAAAAAACGGCTGCCAGCACTAATCGCACTACAGTATCAAAACTTCCCATATTCTTTTTCATAAGTATCATTTAAGTTATTACAGCCTTAAAGTTATAAAGATTAAGGAAATTACTTGATTTTTTCGATTTAACTTTTTTTCAATTATTACGTCAGTATTATAGAATGATATTCAGCCTAACAGATGATCTAACTAATCCCATTATCAAAAATTCTCTTTTATAACTATGCATATTTACCTTATATTGTTCTCTAAAATGAGCGGTAAATGTTTAAATGTCAAATTGAAATAAGGCTTTCAATCGCACTCATGATGATGGTCAGCTTGGTTGGACACCTGAGTGCGCAGGTAGATGAAAAAAATGTTTCAACGGAGCGAAAGGTTGAATGGATGATCCAGTCTCTTAAAGATGGAGAAAATCAAATCTTTGATAATAAAATATGGTGTTACCTCCGTTTTAGCAAAGTACCATCAGCAGAAACAAAGTCTCAACTCAAGTCAAAAGGAATAGATCTGTATCAATACGAACCAAATTTGAAGTGGTTTGCATCTCTACCAACAAACATCACTGCTAAAAGTCTTGTTTCTAATGGTGTAAGAAAACTTTACATTAATCCTAAAGATCGTAAGTGTGATCATTTCATATCATCAGGTAACCTCCCTGGTTACATCGAATCAAAAAAAGATATCGAAGCTGTAGCTGTTGTTGCTGCAAGTGATCAATTTGATCAACTTTTGGAGAGACTCAAACAGGAAGACATCAAAATCAATGACCTATTTAAGCCACTTGGTTTCGTGAAATTATCAGGTTCATTATCAAGCCTTAAAGCAATTTCAAAAATACCTTTTGTTATTTATGTTGAACTTACAGACCCTCCAGAAGTTTTAGAGTTTGAAGATGAAATATCACTTACAAGAGGCACTTTCATCAACGGCTATTACAACCCTAACCAACTAAATGGAGAAGGAGTTAACATTGCTGTTAATGAAGGAGGCACCGTAGATTCTTCAAATAGTGTAGATTTCAAAAACAGGCTTGACAGGTCTCTTGAATCAGGGAATACAAGTGGGCATAAGACAGGAGTTGGACTGCGAATGGCCTCTGCCGGCAATATTAATCCTCAAAATAGAGGAATGGCATGGGGAGCAACTCTACATTCAGGTGGTATAAATTTCACAAATGCAGCACAGGGAAACATCAACATCGTGAATAATTCATTTGGGTATGGTTGCATCTCAGGGTCAGCAACATACAATTTTGCAGCCGCAACTAATGATTTCCTGGTCAGAACCAACAATAATTTCATGATCACATATTCGTGTGGTAACATTGGAGGTTCAAACTGTAACAGTTATGGAGCCGGCCCAGGATGGGGCAGTATTACGGGTTTGACCAAATCTGCTAAAAACATATTTGCTGTTGGAGCGATGAACACCAATGATCAACTAACGGGTTTTAGTAGCCGAGGTCCTGCGATGGACGGGCGCATATTACCTGACATTACAGCAGCAGGCCCGGGAGGCACTTCTTTTGCTAGCCCTAATCTGGCTGGTGTATATGCTTTACTCACTGAAGCGTATCGCAATGAAAACAATGGTTCATGGCCAAATTCCGGCTTGATAAAAGCAATTATCCTCAATAGTCCTGATGATATTGAAAACCCCGGACCAGATTATACTTCTGGTTTTGGGAGGATAAATGCTTCACGAGCACTTGAGGTGATCGAAAATAACCAGTTTCTCACAGATAACATCAGCAATAACGGTACTAAGAATCATGCTATTAGTGTTCCGGGCGGAGTAAGCCAATTGAAGGTTAGCCTATACTGGACAGATCGTGAGGCTACTCCGGGTATAACGGGAAAAACACTTGTTAATGATCTAGATCTTCGAATTCAGAAACCTAACGGTAGCTGGATTAATCCGTGGATTTTGAACCCCACTGCTAATCCTGATAGCCTTAACAAACACGCTATTAGAGGCATTGATACTTTAAATAATATTGAATTAGTGACAATTGAAAACCCCTCACCAGGTAGCTACTCGGCTGAAGTAGCAGGAACCCTTGTGCCATACGGCCCACAGCAATACAACATCGTTTACAGCTTCGTTTACGACTCCATAAAAATTATATATCCACACGGTGGAGAACAATTAGTTCCCGGAGAAAACAGGAGAATAAGATGGGATGCATATGACAGTACGGGTACATTCAACATTGAATTTTCATCTGATAGCGGTGTATCATGGCAACAAATTGCAAGTGGCATTCCCGGGAGTTCTCGTTCATTCACATGGACTATTCCCAATAATATTTCAGGCGACTGCATAGTGAAGGTTTCAAGAGGAAACTTAAGCGATGTGAGTAATAAAAGATTTACGATCGCTCAGCCTCCTCAAGGTTTAGACTTGATTTGGAGATGCGCTGATTCTGCTATGATCTCCTGGGATAGTGTTCCCGGTGCATTGGGGTATAGAGTGTACAAACTAGGAAATAAGTTCATGGATACACTGGCCTTTACTAACGATATAAATTATAAGTTATACAATCTATCATTCCAGGACGATGAATGGGTAAGTGTGCAAACGGTACTACCTGATAGCGGGTCGAGCAGGCGAGCTATTTCAATTTCCATCCCGCCAACAAATCTCAATTGCATTCCATATGACATATCCCTTGAGCAAGTATTAACTCCAGATAAAGGCTTTTATCCAACTTGTTTAGCATCTGATTCAATTGAAGTTAAAGTTCAATTAAAAAATACCGGAGTAAATAGTGTTTCATTTATCCCTCTTGCCTACCAGTTCAATGGAGGTCCAATCATCAGGGATACAGCTTTTACTTCACTTAATTCAGTAGATGAAAATGTCTTCACATTTTTCAATAATAGCTTGCAATTACAAAACGGATCAAATTTTCTTAAAGCCTGGATAGAGTTTACGGCAGATGGAAATCCATCAAACGATACTATTACAAAAACAATTACAGTTTACAACAGCGGTATCAACGCAACAATACCCTACACTCAAAACTTTGATAATTTCATAAATTGCAGTACTGCATGGGGGTGTGCATCAGTTAGTTGTAATTTAACACAGGGCTGGTATAATATTCCTAATTCTTCAGAAAATGACAGCATAGACTGGCGCACTCATAGTGGAGGAACGGGTAGTGGGAATACAGGTCCTTCTTCAGATCACACAACCGGAAACGGGCGTTACCTCTACTTAGAGGGAAGTGGAAACGGTGGAAGCGGATGTAAAAATAAAACAGCTATGGCCAATAGCCCTTGTTTTGATCTTGCAGGCACTAATAATCCAACACTATCGTATTGGTATCACGCCTATGGAAGCAGCATAGGATCTCTACATATCGATGTTTTTACACAGGGAAAATGGCATTTAAATATAGCTACACCAGTGGTTGGGCCACAAGGTAACCAATGGATACAACAACAAGTATCTCTAAATCAGTTTATAGGTGAAAATGTGATCATTCGTTTTAGAGGCGAAACTGGAAATGGTTACACTGGCGATTTAGCCATTGATGATATCAACTTAACCTCTCTACCAAACGCAAAATTTAAAACAGCTTACGATACATTTTGCCTTGGTCAACAAATCAATCTTCAAAATCTTAGCACCTACAGCAACACATACAGTTGGACTGTTTCTCCCGGTACTTATACGTACACTTTTGGAAATAACAATAGTCAGAACCCAATTATCACAGCTAACGATACCGGCTGGTATGACATTCAGTTAATTAGTACTAATGTTTTTGGAAATGATACACATTTTGTACAAAATGCATTCTATGTTACTGACGTTACTTCAACTATCACTTCTGATTCTCCCGATAACACATATTGCTCAAACGATACAGCTACCTTTACAGCATTAGGATACGCATCAAATTACAAATTTTACTACAACTCTTCACTAGTGCAGGACAGTCCTTCCCAAACCTGGTCAACAACAGGGTTATCTGATGGTGACTCCGTTCAGGTTCAGGGGCAAATCAACGCAACTTGTAGCTTTTTGAGTCCTAAGGTTTATGTTTCAGTCAAAACCGACTTAAATGGAGTTCAACTCACCACTAATGATTCAGATCTAACTATTTGCGAAGGAGACACAGTAATAATAGAAACCCAGCAAGGTTTGTCTAACTACAATTTTTACACGAATGGCTCGCTAACAAAATCCGGATCTGACCATTACCTCCAAACTGATCAGCTCAATGATGGTGATATAATTTATTGTGAAGTTCAGGACTCTGCAGGGTGTTTTGGAATAACAGACTCACTTATTTGGTCAGTAAATGCTATTCCTCAACAACCCACAATTTCGAATATTGGTAATGATAGTCTTAAAGCTTCAACTTCAGCTTCAACATATAGTTGGTGGCTGGATCTGCAACTTTTAAATCAAACTGGGCAGAGTATTTTAGCTGATGCTAATGGGAACTATGAAGTGATGGCAATTAATATGGGCTGTGAATCTAAAATTTCATCGCCTTTTGCATTTCAGTCTTCAGGTAACAATGAATTCAAGGATGAAAATATTAAAATTTACCCTAATCCAACTCGCGATCATTTTTATGTTTTGATTGAAGAAGAAGGGTTCAATAACTTAATCATTACAAACAATACCGGTAAAGAAATAAAAAGAGAAGTTGTTGCCAGAGGTCTCAACAGGATAATGGTCAAACGATTAGCTTCTGGAACTTACTATGTCAAGCTTTTGGGTTTCAATAAGAGTTTAATCTATCAACTTATTGTAATGTAAAACCTCAATTAACTGCAGGATATAATTTAGATGAATGTTTTGCAATTATGGGAGAATAGAACTTTGTGTTCTTAGTAATAGGTAGCATTTTACTATATTTACGCATTAATCACATTCAATAATTAGCTATGTCAATTTTCAACAAGGTCAAATGGATTCTCGCTATTTTGGTAGTCTTTGTATTGATTGTAGCTACTAACCTCATCGATAAACGAAACTTTAAGAGTATTAGAGACTCTATTGTAACGATTTACGAAGATAGGCTAATAGCCAAGGATATCATTTACGAGATTTCAACCTCTATTCAAAAAAAGGAAATTGCACTGTTAACTGGTGATTCAGCTTTTTATTCATCACAAAACAACATTACAAATGGCGAAATAAAAACTCAAATAAAGCGATACGAGCAAACTAAACTGACGAGCGAAGAGAGCAAAATCTTTCTCGAGCTAAGGGAAAACATTGAGAGATTAATCGATTCTGAAATGAGTAATAGCTCTGAGGAAGAAGTTTTACAAAAAATTGAGCATGTTAAAAGGAATTTATCATCTCTCTCAGAAATTCAGCTCGATGAAGGAAAAAGGCAATTAATGCTCAGCAAACGAGCTATTGATTCAATTGAGTTGTTTACCGATATTGAGATTTATATCCTCATTTCACTGGCTATTCTAATTCAAATAATTGTTCTTTATCAACCTAAGCGAAATAAGGAAGAAGAGTCTAACTCGTAATTGGCTAACTCCTCACAATTGTAAGCTCAAAACGCATCGGGGCAAGCTGGTTCTGAACATCATTGATTACTGAGGTGCCATGTTCACAAATGAGTTGGGTCACATTCACAATCCGCTCCTGAAAAATACCGTTAGGTGAAATCTCCGCTTTAAGATCATCGATGCGCTGCATGAGCACGTCATTGTTGCGTTTCTCGGCTCGCAAAAGCTTCTTTTCCAAATTGTTGATATAATGTAAATGTTTGACTTCAGCCGCTTCTGCACTGTCGCGCAAGGTAGGATCGGCTTGTTGCATGCGCTCTCTAATACGGTCGAAAATAGTACTCAAATCCTGTCGCTCGCGCTGAAAGCTCAATATCTCGCGCGTTGCCTGTTTCACCACTTTTTTAGCCAGATCGTGATAAGGCTGAAAAACCTCAAAAGTTTCCAGTTTTAATTGGCGCTGCTTCTTTTGCGCTCTTTCGTTCAGAACCAGAACCGAGTTTCGCAATAAAACCATCGGATAAAAAACGTCATAGGCCTCAAAAGCACGTTTCAGCTCAAGCCAATAAGCCACCTCAGCTCCACCGCCAATGTAAGCGAGATTGGGCAAAATGGTTTCCTGATACATCGGTCGCAAAGCCACGTTCGGACTAAACCGCTCGGGGTGATTTTCCAATTCATCGAGAATCTCATCCTTTGAAAAACTAATCTCAGTATTCAGAACCGTAAATTGATCGCCTTTAGGTACAATGCGCTCTCGCAAGCCATTTTTGAGGTAAAACAAGTTGATTTCACGCGGAGTAACCTGTTTTTTGTATCCCAGTTTTTCGAGATCTGAGGCTGTTTCTTCGATCAGCGAATTGGCTTTTTGCTCCAGAATATCACGTTTCATGACCGGGATAAAAGCTCGCTTTAAATCTGCATCATCGCCATCAACAATTACGAGTCCGCTTTCGCCAAACAATGTATCAACAATGTGATGCGTAGCCTGGGCTACCGTTGGTTTTTCGTAAGCTTCTTCGAGTATTTTGTACCAGTCAGATCCTGCATTGAGCCTACTCGTATCCTTTTTTAATGTTTCGAGTACATCAGCAATACCATCAGTGCTGAAGCGACCAACAGCTCCCTTTTCATTGCTCAGCCAGGAGTATTTTTTCCCGAATACAGTGGTGTGATTCACTTCTTCAAAGTCGTGATCTTCACTCGCCATCCAGTAAACAGGTACAAAGTTGTAATCGGGATATTTTTTTTTGAGTTGGTTCGTGAGGTTAATGGTGCTCAAAATTTTCCAAATGAAGTAGAGCGGACCAGTAAATAAGTTGAGCTGATGCCCGGTAACCACGGTGAAGGTATTGTTATCACTAAGGAGACGGATGTTTGCTAAAGCAGGGCTCTGACCGTGACCCGCTTCTTTGTATTGTTTTTCCAGTGAGGTTGCCAGCAATTTGCGGTTGACACTTGCCGACTTACGCTCCTCAATCAGTTTTTCAAATGACTCAATTTCAGGTTTATACTGATAGAAATTGGAAAGAGACTCTTTTTGATCGAGGTAATCACGAGTAAGTTGATTCAACATTCCCGCGACATCGTAGCGAATACATTCACTGGTCATATTAGTTGTCCGTGTTTCGTTTATTATTGACTGTCAGCGAGCGAGTTAATAAAGTCTAATGTTTTCACTCCCAACAATTCAATTGAGCAAAATTAATAGAATTAAGCAGCTTCGCCTTTTAGCGGAATGTATTAACGCGCATTTAAGAAGATGGTTTTGATGTATGCTGGAACAGTAAATTTAGCAATACGACAATCGCTCATAAGATCATTCATTCTTACTACTTGCTTCTGATCAAGATTCATATATGAAAATCTATAGGTTTACATGTTCTAAAACCCTGATAAAGTAACTTGTTACTGATCTCTCATTTTACCTAATGCAGATTTCAATGTTGCCTTCATTTTGTCAACGGCTTCATCGAGTGCAATTTCCTTGGAGCTGTTTTTACTGTCAACAAACATGGGTTTCATTCCTTCAACTCTCGCCTCAATTTTACACAGAATGTCATCATCACCTCCTTTTGCTGCATTTTCATCAGAGAGATGTATTTCAACCCGGGTTATTCTATCGTCAAAGTGCTTTAACTCGTGATTGATTTTTTCTGAAACTCCTTTTTGCAGTGCTTCTGTTCCCTGAATATTCTTGTCTGTATTGAGTTGAATTTTCATAATTTTTTCTTTTGATATTTAACTTATCTCTGTTTTAAAATCTTACCAAATCGACTAAATCTGAGATCGTTTATTAATTCTCGTCCAAGATAAGAATTCTAAAAGTGCTCAAGTGTTTTTGTGTTTTGATTGTTTTTCGTTTCTCGCTAAGGCGCTAAGCCGCAAAGTTTTTTCTTTTCTCGCTAAGACGCTAAGCCGCAAAGTTTTTTCTTTTCTCGCTAAGGCGCCAAGTCGCAGAGGCTTCTCCTGTTTCTCGCTAAGGCGCTAAGTCGCAGAGCTTTTCTATATAGAATACTAACTTTCAAATCACCCAACATGCAGAAGCTATTTTCCCTTTGCGCCTCCGCGGCTTTGCGTGATAACTCCTCACCTTTGCGCCTCCGCGGCTTCGCGTGAGAACTCCCCATCTTTGCGACTTTGCGACTCTGCGTGAAACTATCCCCATCTTTGCGACTTTGCGACTTCGCGTGATAACTCCTCACCTTTGCGACTTTGCGACTTCGCGTGAGATAATTACCCCTGAACCTTTGCGACTCCGCGACTTTGCGTGAGACACCACCATCAGGACATAAATTCATCACAAATTATTAGCTATTCTAGAAACTCCGTGTTTGATCAACGCTTCATTGAAGTTTACCAACAATCCAAGTTTCAGGCCTGTAAGTTTCAAATAAGTCAACAATTGTTTCTGATGAACAGGTACTATCATTTCTACAGACTTTATCTCAATGATTACTTTATTTTCAACTATCAGATCCGCCCGAAAACCCTGATTCATTTCAATATCTTTCCAAATTACAGGGATAGCTTGTTGCCGTGAAACCTGAAGTCCCTGCCCGAGAAGTTCATAGGTCAGAATTTCCTCATAAACAGATTCAAAGAGTCCAGGGCCAAGTTCTACATGAATATTATAGCAGGTATCAACTATTATTTTTGATATCTCGTTTTCAGTCATTTTGCTTCTATTCATCGGTATAGGATTGAGTTTAAATTGTTTTCTAATTGACTATATTATTTCTAGCTAGACGCCAAGTCGCAGAGACATCTTCTGTTTCTCGCAAAGACGCCAAGTCGCAGAGACATCTTCTGTTTCTCGCAAAGACGCCAAGTCGCAGAGACATCTTCTGTTTCTCGCTAAGGCGCCAAGTCGCAGAGACATCTTCGTTTCTCGCAAAGACGCTAAGACGCAGAGGCTTCTCCTGTTTCTCGCTAAGGCGCTAAGTCGCAGAGACATCTCCTGTTTCTCGCTAAGACGCTAAGTCGCAGAGTTTTCCCATATATAAAATACTGATTTTCAACTCCTATGCAGGTGCTATTTTTTCTTTGCGACTCCGTGACTTTGCGATTTTATATTTATTGAAAAAAATAGTTAAAATCAAGAGTTGTTCTGCACTCTTACTGTTATTATTTCTTATAAAATGTAGCCTTTCATAAATCTAACGCAATATGTTTAGATCGTACTATTGCTTTAAGCCTGCAAAAGAACATATTTCATTATTTCTAACTCTAAAACTCACTACTTCTCGACCTCAAACCTTAACCTCTCCAATAAACTTTAAATATTAACCCTTAAACTTTATTTAAAATATAATTAATTTTATTTAATTTTGC
>NZ_JAVLBN010000062.1:0-10670 GCF_031581065.1 Salibacter sp. | reverse complement strand
CATGATTCCACTCTTGGTTGTCATGCCGCCTTTTTTAAGCCTGAAAAGAACTTCCAGACTTCTGTCATATTTAGCCTGAATGCGAACTTGTTTTGTCAATCTCCTCACTGTTTCGAGGTTATGCGAAACAATTTCAGGAGCCACTTCTACAACTCTTTGTAAATTATCCCATTCCCCCCTAAAGTCAGGAATTAGTGTTTCTAATGTTGTACCGGGGCTCAATCTTCGCACGGCTCTAACCGTTTCAGCCCATATCTCAGAACCACCATCTTTTAAGTCATCACGATCAACTGATGTTAAAACACAATGCTTTACACCCATCAATTTAACAGATTTCGCAACTCTTACCGGCTCAAATGGGTCTACTGTTTCTGGTTTTCCTGTGGCCACGTTGCAAAAACCGCATGAGCGGGTACAAACATTACCGAGAATCATAAATGTGGCTGTACCTGCTCCCCAGCATTCTCCCATGTTTGGGCAATTACCACTTTCACAAATTGTGTGCAGCTTGTAGTTATCGACTATCTCTCTAACTTCACGGTACTCTTTCCCTGTAGGTAATTTAACCCGAAGCCATTTTGGCTTGTTTTTCATTACTCTACCTTCTTTGTTGTGAATAGATGTCTTGCGTTGCTTTGTAGCTACTTCAGCCATATTAAATAATCTTCTTTCCGAATTGAATGTTTATATAAAATGTCAACCAAAATTGGTTATTATCTGTATTAGCCATGATCGGAACCTCTTTGCTGTATGCATCTATAACGGCTCCAACCTCAAGGGCTTTTAGTGTTTTATCGAGCGGTGCATATTCAAAATTCATCGCTACCCGAGCTGATGCGCCAGGCACTAGTGATGAATTTCCAAGACCTGTTAAAATCCCGGCTCTTCCGTGAATAATATTTGGGTTGTGAACTTCAGGGTCATAGCGTTCCACATTGATGATATCTGGCCTTGCAATTGTTCCCTGTTCAGTAATCTCGAGATAAACAGGCTTTACAATTCCTAATATTGGCCCTCCTGAGTACACCCAGCTAATTTCAACTCCTTTGTCGAGCTCCTTGCCAAAAATAACGTCCTGCCTTCCAATGTGCATGCGCAAGGAAGTGAGGGAGTTTAATTTTCCGTAAAAATACCCTCTTGCGTTATCATTGTAAGGATTGTACACCTTTTTTTCTTTAGGGTGTTTCATCATGAGTAGTTCAGCACTCCATATCCGTTTTGAAGATCCGGTTAGGTACTGAGAATAACGAAAGTTCACTCCAAATCCACGAGAATGTACAATTCCCCCGCCAGAATAATCTGCACTGTAATACAGCTTGGTGTTGTCATCACTTTGGGCTCTGACCGAACCAAATCCCATTGCGATGAGAAATAATAGATTAATTGTGATAACTTTGAATACTCTCATGAAAAAACAAATGTAGTGAAATAACGCATACTGGATTTTAATTGTTTTATGAAAATTGCAGCTTTAGAATACAAAGGGAATTTAAGGGTTGAATCTGTTCACCTCGATTCAAATCAACTCACATTCACAGATGCTCCAAAAGACAACAATGGAGAAGGGAAAGCTCTCTCGCCAACAGATTTGTTTTGCGTTTCACTCGCGAGTTGCATGTTGACAATGATCGGGATAAAAACGAAGTCTTTGGATTTTAATCCGTCAGGAACAAAAGTTGAAGTCCATAAAATAATGGATAGCGACCCTAGAAGAATTAAACAAATTGACATCCATTTTTCCTGGAGTGAAAAGATTCAGGATAAAAAACTAAAGGATTTATTATCCAAAACAGCCTTGAATTGTCCTGTTGCTTTGAGTATTAGCCCAGAAGTGAGGCTGAATACTTATTTCAACTTTGAATAGTGGCTAGTGATTTAGCTTCTATATTATTGTGAGATTCACTGTGAACTACCTCACCGTTTTCAACAACAATCAATTGAGGTGATTCATGATGGATATTGAGCTTTTTAGCAATCAATTGAGAAATTGCTCTATTACGAATAACATCAACTTCATAAATGTTAACCTGAGAATATTCAGATTTCCAGTCTCCCTGAAACGATCGCTTTACCCAACTACTAACTCCGCAGCGAGAACTGTGCTTGAAAATAGCAAATGAGTTGGTTTGATCTTCTACCAAACGATTAAACTCTTCTTCACTTTCGAGTTTTTGCCAACTCATGAACGAACGTTTATCGTTTTTTGAGGAGTTGCATCACCATAAGCCGGGCATTTTTCGTGACTTTTGCACGAAGAAATTAAAACTCCCAATACAAATACTACCAATCCTGTTAGAGCAACTTTTTTCATTAGTTTCGAATTTTATTAACGTGAACAAAGGTAAAGGATAATTACAATAATTCAATTTTTACCTTTTTAGTTTTCACCATTAAAACGTGAATATCAAATAGGTGTTGCCATGAGTGAGCTAAAAATCAACCCTCAAATAGAACCTTCCTGGCTAGAAGTCTTAAAAAGTGAATTTGAAAAGGACTACTTTAAATCGATAAAAGAGCAGCTTATTGAAGATAAAAAAAAGTACACCATCTATCCTCCTGGCAGCCTTATTTTTCAAGCGTTTAACCAAACGCCATTTGATAAAACAAAGATTGTTATTTTAGGTCAGGACCCCTATCACGGTTACGGCCAGGCTCACGGAATGTGTTTTTCAGTTCAAAAAGGCGTTGCCATCCCTCCATCTCTGAAAAACATCTACCAGGAATTGAAAAAAGATTTGGGAATTGAACCTCCAAACCACGGGCATCTCATGACTTGGGCTAAAGAAGGAGTTTTCTTACTCAATGCTTTTTTGACGGTCAGAGCCAAATCTCCGGCATCGCACCGCAAAATTGGATGGGAAAAATTCACCGATCAGGTCATCAAATCACTGTCAGATCACAGGGAAAATCTCGTTTTCATCCTCTGGGGAAACTTTGCCAAACAAAAGCAAGAATTCATCAATACTGATAAGCACTGTGTAATTACCTCACCTCACCCCTCTCCGTTTTCAGCAAATAATGGTTTCTTTGGCAGCAAACCATTTAGCAGAGCTAATGAGTATTTACAATCTAACGGAATTGAACCCGTTAATTGGGAAATTGAATAAAAAGTGAAATTACGACTAACACTCATATTTATACTAGTCGCACAATTTGCTTACTCTCAAAACTGGAGTTTTCGTTTTCCTTCAGATTCTGTTGATGTATCAAAAATTGAACTGGACGAAGAATCAGTATCACCGGTAACAAAATCATTGCAGGAAATATTGAATAACCTCTACCAAAGTGGATATTTAGCTGCCTCAATCGATAGTTTTAAAATTGATTCATCATCCTCAAAAGTTTGGGTTTACTTACAAAAGGGCGAAACGTACAAATGGACTTCCTTAAAACCCGGCAACACCGATGAAGGAATTCTCTCAAAACTGGGTTACCGAACAAAAGTCTATCGTAACAAACCTGTCAACAGCAAGCAAGTAGCAGATTTGCTCGATGATATTATTTCATATTACGAAAACAATGGATTTCCATTTGCATCAGCTCGATTAGACTCACTGAAGTTTGAAGAAAAAAGTATTGAGGCCTCGCTCAAAATTAAGAAAGGAACGAAAGTCACTATCGACTCTATAAGGTTCTTATCAGAAGATAAACTACCCAAAAACTATTTGGCCAACTACATCAACGTCACAAAGGGATCTTTGTACAGCGAAAAGAAAATCGGGCAAATTGAAACGCGCTTTCAAGAGTTGTCATTTGCCAATTTAGCCAGAAAACCGGAGGTTCTGTTTGGGAAGAATAACACGATTTTGGTTCTGACCGTGAAAAAAGAAAAAGCAAATAACATTGATGGAGTTTTGGGCTTTCAACCTCAGGAAGATGAAAATGAAGATCCTGTTTTCACCGGTGATGTGCAACTGAACTTCAAAAATGCTTTAGGAATCGCTGAAAAAATTGCGCTACAATGGAAAAGACTCCAGGATCAAACGCAACGAATCGATTTAGAGGTTGAAATACCATACATTTTTAAAACACGCTTTGGTGTATCAGGTGAATTAGGCATTTACCGCCTCGATACTTCATTTACCAATATTGAGCAACAACTCGGGATTCATTATTACTTGCGTGGAGATGATAAAATCACGGCATTTATTAATCAGTCGTCAACAAACTTGATCTCGACCGAGCAATTTGAACAAAATACAACTCTCCCTGAAAACGCAGATGTCTCTTATTTATCTTATGGTTTAGGAGCAACAATAAGTAAGTTAGATTACCGACTTAACCCATCAAAAGGCTATGAATTAAAAATAAAAGGACTGGTTGGGAATAAAGAAATCGAGCGAAATCCGGCACTGGAAAACATCGATTACGACAGTATTGAGCTCTCGACTACACAATACAAAACACAACTCAATTTCAACCACTACCTACCCATTGTTGAGCGACTCGTACTCAACAACAACGTGCAGGGTGGCTTGCTCTACAACGAATCACTGTTCAAAAATGAACTATTTAGAATTGGCGGATTACGCACTTTACGTGGCTTTGATGAAGAAAGCATCTTTGCTTCCAGTTACGCAATCCATAAATCAGAGATCCGTTATATCTTAGAGCGAAATTCCTTTGTTTACGGCTTTTTCAACTGGGCGTGGTACGAGCGTGACATTTCAAACGAATTCGTAACTGATGTGCCTTACGGCTTTGGAGCCGGAGTTAGTTTTGAGACGAGAGCTGGAATTTTCACGATTAATTACGCGCTGGGAAAACAGTTTAATAACCCGGTCACATTCAGATCCGGAAAAGTGCATTTCGGATTTGCGAACTTCTTTTAAAATGGAAATAACAACGATCATATTATTAATTTGCATTGGCATAATCGGATTTGTTGCCGGAAAGCTGATCGAGCAAAAAAGTGCGAAATCTGCAGTATCTGAATCAGAGAATGAAGCCCTGAAGTCAAAACAGGAACTTGAAACAGCACAAAAACAAACCGACTACTGGCAAAAGCAATCTGAAAAAGCTGACTTGCGTATTCAGCAGTTGATCGAAACCAAAGCATCGCAAGAGAAAACAATCGAATACCTCCAGGAACAAACGCAAACCCTCAAAAAAGTGCGAGAAGACTTCAACAAAGAATTCAACGCCATTGCTGATAAACTCTTTAAAGAACACGCCAGGTCGTTTTCTGAAACGAGTAAATCTGAACTCAACCAACACCTGCTTCCCTTCAAAGATCAACTGAAAAGTTTTGAAGAAAAAGTGGAGTCGCTCAAAACGCGCAATATTGAACAACACGCAGCGCTCAACAATCAGCTAAAGAGCTTGACTGAACTCAATAAAACAATTGGCAAAGAAGCTGAAAATCTCATCAACGCGCTAAAAGGAGATAACCAAAAACAGGGAGCATGGGGAGAAGTTATTCTGGAACGCGTTTTAGAAGAATCAGGGCTTCAAAAAAACAGAGAATACGAAGTTCAGCACTCAACCTCCAATCAGGAATCACGACAAATAAAACCCGATGTTATTGTTCACCTTCCCGAGAACAAACATATAATCATCGACTCTAAAGTTTCACTCAAAGCCTATGAGCAGTATGTTTCGGCAAACGACAATGAAGAACGAAAAAGAGCCGGACAGCTACACGCAGCTTCGCTCAAGAAACACATTGCCGGACTCAGCCACAAACAATACGAAACAGCCAAAGGATTGACAGCTCCTGATTTCGTTTTACTCTTCCTGCCAATTGAAGCTGCTTTTAGCACAGCTTTACAGTCAGATCCAAAACTTTTCACCGATGCATGGGAAAAACGAATCGTGATTGTGAGCCCCACAACCCTGCTGGCAACGCTTAAAACGATTGAATCTATCTGGAAACAGGAACGACAAAACAACCACACAAAAGAAATTGCTGAGCAAGGTGGGAGGCTTTATGATAAATTTGTAAACTTTATTGCCGATTTGGAGCGTGTAGATAAAGAATTATCGCAAGCACAAAAAGCTCTTGATGAAGCGCACAACAAATTGCACACAGGAAAAGGAAACCTCGTTTCAAGAGCTGAAAAAATGAAAAAGCTTGGAGCCAAAGCACGCCACCAAATCCCAGATAAATTCACCAACGATGAATAGATTATTTTCAATACTCGTCATTGTTATTGCAGCTTACTTCTTTCAGGGGTGTGCCTCAACAAAGTCGATCAGTAACAGCAACCTCTCCAGTCTTTACAAACGCGGGAATAAGTTATTAGAACCTGAATTTGATGTTTTTCACAAAAAGCACGGAGAAACAGATGTCCACTTTAAAGTGAATACCAAACAATTGCTGTATGTACGTAACCCGGCAGACAGCCTTTACAGCGGCAAAATCAAAATATCTTACTTACTCTACAAACATTTCGATTCAAACGAACTAATCGACAGTGCTTCCACAGTCCTCACTGATGTTACTGATTCCCTACAAAGCAAAAACCTCTACGGCAAGTTTTCTCTCACTATCCCCATAGGTAACCGATACATTTTACGGGTTAAAACAACAGATCTCAACCGTAAACAGAAAACAGAAAAACTCATCGTACTCGATCGCGAGACACCAACTAACAGGCAAAACTTTTTGGTTCTGAACGAGAAAACCAATTTGCCTTTCTTCAAAAAACACGGAACAGAGAGTGATTCTCTTAGAATCATTTACAACATGCTTTTAGCAGCTGATAAAGTGACGGTTGATTTTTATAAACGTGACTTCCCCGTTGCCCCCCCTCCTTTTGCCGTTTACAAGCGTGAATCTTTTAGTTACGAGCCAGATTCAAGCTACACGGTTACCACCGGATCTGACAGTAGCTTTCATTTTACACCTGCTAAAAAAGGCTTTTATCATTTCAAAGTCGATAGTAAAAGCAGAGAAGGATTGACGTTTTATCACTTTGACAAGCAGTTTCCTGAAATCTACAAAGTTGAGGACATGATCTCTGCTCTACGCTTTATTACCAGTAAACGGGAATATGAGCAATTACAAACTGCTCAAAACAAAAAGGTGGCAGTCGACAGTTTTTGGATTCAATTAGCTGATAGCAAAAAAAGAGCTCGTGAACTCATTAAAACTTTCTATAACCGCGTTCAAAATGCAAACTACTTTTTCACCTCTTACAAAGAAGGTTGGAAAACAGATCGCGGAATCGTTTATTTAGTTTTTGGTCCGCCAGAGATTGTCTATAAATCTTCAACAGGTGAAAGCTGGATTTACGGAGAGGAAAACAACTACCTTTCCACTACTTTTAACTTTGTCAAAATGAACAATCCATTCTCTGACAACGACTACATACTCAAACGATCTCCAAGTTATAAAAACGCATGGTACCGCGCTGTTGAGAAATGGCGTGAAGGACGTGTTTCATCATTAGATTATTAATTATTGTGAAGAAAGAACAACTCATTTTTGGAATTCACCCAATCGAAGAAGCGATTGAAGAAGGGAAAACAATTGAAAAAATATTCTTGCTCAAAGGCGATACTGGCGAGGGAATTAAAATGGTTCAAAACCTTGCCCGCAACCATGATATTCCTTTTCAATATGTTCCGTATCAAAAACTCGACAGACTTACAAAAAGCAATCATCAGGGAGCAATAGCAGTTTTATCTGCAGTCGATTATCATGCTTTGGAAGATGTAGTGCTCGAAGTTTTTGAAAAAGGAGACGACCCTTTCATTCTCCTACTTGATGGAATTACCGATGTTCGAAACTTTGGCGCCATTGCAAGATCAGCTCAGGCAGCCGGTGTTCACGCTATAGTTGTTCCCAATAAAGGAGCCGCACCAATTAATGAAGATGCAATCAAAACATCAGCCGGTGCGCTTTTAAAAATACCAATTTGCAAAGAAGCACACCTAGCTGATGCGGCTTATTTACTTCAACAAAGTGGAATTCGTGTAATCAGCCTGACTGAAGAGGGAAAAGAATCAATCTACGACAAAACGATCAATGGTCCGGTTGGTATTATCATGGGCAACGAAGACAAAGGTATTTCCAAAAAGCTTTTGAAAATCAGCGATGAAACAGCACACATCCCAATGCCTGGAAATTTAGATTCCCTCAATGTAAGCGTAGCTACCGGAGTAACGCTATTTGAAATTGTGCGTCAACGACTTAAAGGTTAAAAGAAACTGCTATGAAAAACTCATTTCTCATCCTGTTTTTGTTTTTATCTCTAATGGTCAGATCGCAGGTGACTTACGACAACATGGAAAATCTCCGTTCCGATTCCATTGATGTTTTGCATTATCACCTCGATTTAGACATGACACAAACCGAGAATCAGTTTATAAGCGGAGCTGCTACTGTTAAATTCAGCTCGCTGGAAGACGGATTACAGCACCTACCACTCGATCTGCTGGCTCTGACCGTTGATAGCGTAAAGCAAGAAAATCAACAATTGAATTTTTCTTACAATGACACACTGCTCACCATTAACCTGGGCAGAGTGGTTGACTCTAGCGATGTTGATTCAGTCGTTGTGCATTACAGTGGCTCGCCAACACAGGACGCAACATGGGGTGGATTTTTCTTTTCAGGGAACTACGCGTATAACATGGGAGTTGGATTTGATGCTAAACCGCATAATTACGGCCGTATTTGGCACCCATGTTTTGATAATTTTAAAGAAAGAGCCACTTACTCATTCAACGTAAAAACAGATGACAATCAGGTATCCACCTGTAATGGACTTTTGGTCAATGAAACGCAAAACGGGCAAGTAACGACAAGGCAATGGGAGCTGAATAATGCAATTCCAAGTTATTTAGCTTGTATTGCAGTTGCTCCTTACGCAACTGTTCACCAAAACCACCGTAACATCCCGATAGAACTCTATTCACTTCCATCTGACACGAACAATTTAAAGGCTTCATTTTCCACTCTTCCCGATGCAATGGATGCCTATATTGATAATTATGGTCCTTATCGTTTTAGCAAAGTAGGTTATTCCATTGTACCATTTAATGCAGGCGCAATGGAACACGCGACTAATATTGCTTATCCGCGTTATGCCATTGACGGCACACTCGGAAATGAAACACTGATGGCTCATGAGCTTTCACACCACTGGTGGGGTGATTTGGCAACTTGTGAAACACCTGAAGAAATGTGGCTCAACGAGGGAATGGCGAGCTTTTCAGAATACCTTTACCTGGAACACGTTTACGGCTACGACCGTGCAAAACAGGCTATCAAACAAACACTTGAAACAGTGGTCAAGAGAGCTCACATTGATGAAGATGAGTTCAGGCCTGTATCAGGAGTTCCTCATCAGTACACTTATGGCCGTCATGTTTACGACAAAGGATCTTTAGTTGCTCATAACCTACGTTTTTATTTGGGTGATTCTACATTCTTTAACGGAGTTGAATCCTTTCTCGATCAATACAGGTTTAAAACCATGAACTCTGAACAGCTCCGCGATCATCTCAATACTCAATCTACAACAGATATTTCTCCGTTTTTTGAAAACTGGGTTTTTGGTGCCGGATTTCCCACTATTGAAATCGAAGAATTTAGCGCGAGTCAATCGGGTAACGACTACTCTATTGAGCTTACAACTGAGCAAAAGCTGTTTGGAGCTGACGAATATTACACAAATGTTCCTGTCAATATCACTTTTTACGGTCAGAACCGGGAGAAGCACACAGTTCGAATTGTTCACGATAGCCAGTTTGCAACACATTACATCAATAATGTGCCGTTTGATCCAGAGTTTGTAACAGTAAATGAAGATATCAAACTTGCCCAGGCTGTATTAGATGATTTTTACAAGATTGACTCGCCCGGTCAGTTGACAGCAGACTACAGTAGCTTTGATCTCGAAGTTGAACAAATTTCAGACTCTGCACTTTTGCGAGTTGAACACTATTATTCAGCTCCTGATGAAGTTGACAAATCTATTCAGCCTTATAAAGTCTCAAATACCCACTACTGGCGAGTTGATGGTATTATCCCAAATGATTTTCACGCTTCAGGATCACTGCAATACAGTGCATCGGGCACAAATTCATTCCTTGACACGGGGTTGGTTAGTATAACTGAAGATAGTCTGATTCTGCTTTACAGGGAAATTGGAAGTAACGAATGGAGCGAGTATCCACACTACACAAAAAATGTACTTGGGAACTCGAACAACGGCTTTGGCCTTATCCAGCTCGATACAGTATTATTGGGTGAATATGCTTTTGCGAATCTCGATCATTCTGTGCTTGGAAAGAATGAACTAAAAAAGTCTTCTGAAAAAGATTACAAGCTCTACCCTAATCCTACGAAAGACTTCGTAAATGTGAGTTGTAATGAATGTAACGGCTCTATGTTGTCATTGTTCAATGTAAAAGGGCAACTGATAAAGGAGGAAAAATTGACTCAGGATCTGACCAGAATTCAACTACCTGATAGTACAGGCAAATTCATTTACATCATCAAAGACAATGATAAAATTCTTGAACGCGGAACATTGATTTCGCAATAGAGTTTCTCTCAAACAAAAAGGGGGTGTATCAAAAGGCGTTATAAAATTCAAAATTCAGGTTGTTTTAAAATGTTAAACTCGCTAAATCAGCTATTTAACTTTTAATGAAAAGCCTTTTAATACCGAAAAATAATAGATTTTTCGGTATTGATACACCCCCTTTATATCTGT
>NZ_JAVLBN010000061.1:0-10802 GCF_031581065.1 Salibacter sp. | reverse complement strand
AATGTGAGCTCCTTTACGAATGATGCCGGCTATTTAACCTCAGAGCAAGATGGAGATCCTACAAATGAACTTCAGGTCCTAACAATCAGCAATGATACGATTTACCTTAGTAATGGCGGATTTGTAGAATTGCCCGCAGGCTTTGATGGTCAGTATTCGAGCTTGACAGGAGCGCCAACAAATGTGAGCTCCTTTACGAATGATGCCGGCTATTTAACCTCAGAGCAAGATGGAGATCCTACAAATGAACTTCAGGTCCTAACAATCAGCAATGATACGATTTACCTTAGTAATGGCGGATTTGTAGAATTGCCTGGTATGCCGGCTGGCTCAAATGTTGGTGATATGCGTTACTGGGATGGATCTGAATGGGTTGAAATACCAATTGGTCAGCCCGGACAGGTACTTCAGATTAATTCAAATGGAGTTCCAGCCTGGTTAGGAGCTGGTTATGCCAGTGTTAGCACAATATCGGCTACGAGTACGAGTCCGATCGATGCTACTTTCAACGGTGAAGTTACTTCAAACAATGGTTCGCCCGTTACCGATTACGGTTTTTGTTGGAGTGTAAATCCTCAACCTACATTATCTGATAGTTTTCAGAGTGTAGGAACTGGTACAGGGAGTTTTTCTCTCAATCTCTCTAATCTAAATGGTGGTCAAACATACTATGTTCGTGCTTATGCTACGAATGGAGCAGGAACGAATTATGGCAATGAAGTATCCTTTACAATGGCATCGGCTTACAGTATTGGAAGTACTGGCCCTGCGGGCGGAATTGTCTTTTATGATAAAGGATCTTACAGCAATGGCTGGAGATATTTGGAATCATCAACAACTGATCAAAGTACAAATGTACAGTGGGGTTGTAGCGGAACTAATCTTCCTGGTGCCTCTGGGTCAGGATACGGAGACGGAGCTCAAAACACTCAGGATATAGTTTCGGGGTGTGGTGGAACAATTGCCGCTTCAATAGCAAATAACTTGAATCTCAATGGCTATAGTGATTGGTTCTTACCAAGCCGTAATTCATTGAGCCTAATGTATCAAAACCTCTATCAAAATGGATTGGGCAATTTTGCGATTGATACTTACTGGAGTTCTACTGAAGCTTCCAGTATAAGTGGTTACGCTTACAATTTTTACAGTGGTGGAGTTGTTGTAAATAATAAAGTTACCAATTACAGGGTTAGAGCTATAAGGCGCTTTTAATACTCTCTTAACCTAATAAACTAAGCTGGCCAGTCATTTCCGACTGGCCTTTTTTTTGAAAAACAAAAAAAGTTAAGCGTCAACAATTTGTACGGAAATTGTGCGTATTGAATAAAAATCAAACTGCACATGAGTTCATTCAAAAAAATCCTCTCGGTACTGCTCTTAACAGTTCTATTTGTTATTCTCTTTTACGATCGTGATTGGGGTCTCAACATGTACATCTTTCAGTTGATGTTACTTTCACTTCCGCTATTTTCAGGCGGAATTAACTGGCGCAATAACAATCAAAAAACACTACTCATCACTTCGTTTTTAATGAGCACAGCCGCTTTTGTCAACCACTCCGTAATTGTTTTTTTAGTGAGTTGGTTAAGTGTGGGGCTTTTCGCTGCATCGCTCTCAACTGCAAAGTCAGTCAGCATGTATTTTATTATTCCGCCTGCGATATTTGCCCCGTTTGAAGGAGTATATCGTTTTGTCGTTTCGGTCAGAGCCGAACTGGCCGGTCGTGGATTCCCGGTCAAAAAGATATGGCGAATGGCCATCTACACAGGTCCGGCAGTGATTATCGTTCTTTTTCTTGCTATGTATTCCAATGCCAATCCGGCATTTGGCAAATACACAGCATCCATGTTTTCGTCAATTCTCAATTTCATCGAGTTGTCATTAGATTTACTCGACTGGATGATCATCGGTTTGTCCATTCTCGGATTTTTGCTTTCAGTTGCATTCTTGTATTCCCGAATTCCGAATAAATTCATTGAACTCAGCATTTCCAATAACGGATTACTGAACAGGCAAAAGTCCTCATCTAACTCGAAAAAACATCTTTCTGCCGCGGTAAGGCAAGAAAATAAAACGGGTGTCTTTTTGCTGGTGGTTCTGAATGTGATGCTGCTGATACTTTTGACGTTAGAGGTGAAAGACGTCTGGTTCGGGTTCGATTACAACGGAGTTTTTCTCAAAGAGTTTGTCCATGAAGGAATGTACATTCTCATCCTTTCGATTTTCATCTCGATGGGAATTGTGTTGTTCTACTTCAGGGGAAATCAAAATTTCTTTAGCGGCTCCAAGTGGCTCAGGAGGTTGACTTACTTGTGGATTGGGCTGAATGCCATTTTGGTACTCTCAGTTGCGATCAGGAACTTTTGGTATATCAAATATTTTGCCCTGGCTTACAAGCGAATAGGGTTGATGTTTTTCCTCGTGGCAACACTAATCGGGTTGTGGAGTATTTACAAAAAGGTAAAGGGCGTTAAGAATACGCATTACCTGTTGACGGTGAATAGCTTATCAGTTTACATGGTGCTTTGCCTGATGGCTGTTTTCAACTGGGATGTGATCATTGCAAAATACAATTTTGGTCAGAGCCGTGCGATGGTCGAGCTGTCGTACATGAGCCAGCTCAGCGACAAATCGCTGCCTTATTTGGTTCAGACCGAAGAACGCCTTGAAAAAATGCAGGATTTGCAAAAAGAGCAATTGAGCATATCCTCGTCAACTTTTGCGCGTAACTTTGATACTCCGTCCGACTACAACAATGAGATTGACGAGCGTGTTAGCTGGTTCAAAAACGACTGGAAAAACAAAGACTGGTTGGAGTGGAATCCTGCACAATACAACGCATTTAAAAAAATAGCGGAGCGGGATTAATAGTCTCCTCTGCCAAAATCACCTTCACCTTTTCCTTTTTCGAGGTCCTCATTTTTGAGTCGGTAAGTGAGTGAGAGCGTGAAAGTACGTGGTCTCCATTGTCCTTCACTTTCTATTACAAAACCATCTCCAATTGTTGTTCCACGGTATTTGCGTGAGTTGAATACATCGCGAATATTGAAGTTCACTGCAAATTTATCATCGAAGAACGAGCGACTCACACCTGCTGTTAGGTACGTGATATTTTTGCGAATTCCCTGAGCTGTAACGGTTGCAGCACGGTGATTAGCTCTTAGTTGAACTTTAATATCACCCGGAGTTGTAATTTGGGTATTCAACTGTGATTGCCAGGTTGTAAACTCTCTATTGCCATTTTCAATCACGTTAGATGCATCGAGACGGCTGCCGTAGTAGTTGACAGATCCACCAACGCGCCACCATTCAAATGGGCGGTACATTCCGGTGAGTTCTAAACCAAAATTTTCCTGTTGGGTCACGTTTTGCGGTCGCGATATTGTTACACCATCTTCAATTGTTGAAACGCGCTGAATAACACCGGTTGAATGGCGGTAGTAAGTTGATATGTTGAGGTTTCCTTTTTGCTTAAAAAATAGATAAGTAGCTTCGAGAGAGTTCGTATACTCAGGGTTGAGTTTTGGATTACCGCTCCTGAAATAGAGTGGATTTGTATAATTGAAAAATGGGTTCAGATCCCAAAAGCCTGGTCTGTTAATTCTGCGACTGTAACTCAATTGAACAGTGTTAACCTTATCGAGCTCATAAGACAACGATAGAGTAGGGAATGGATTGATGTAATCCCGCTTGATGTCATCATTCGTTTGTTCCTGTACAACGTTAATCACAGACCACTCTGCACGTAAACCTGCTGCAATGCCAAATTTCCCCCATTTGTTGGAGTACATACCATAAGCTGCGTGAATTTGTTCATCGTAGAGGAAGTCGTTTGAAAAGCGTGGCAGGCGCTCGTAAGAATCTGATGCAGGATCAAAATCTTCCACGAAATAATTTGTGTTGATTACACGCCAGCTACTTTTGACACCAAATTCAACTTTACCGTTTTCACTGAAAGGATGAACGTAGTCAGATTGAAAAACAAAGTTATCTTGTTGCTCAAGGTTATAGGTGTTTTGAAGGGTGAAAAGGCTATCGACTTCATTTCCTGATGGACCGTAAAACCGCTGTTCAGCTTCGGTATCCTCAATTTCGTCTCCGGTATTGTAATCCAAACTGGTTACCCATTCGCGTTTTTCTTCGGGGAAAGTGCGTCTGTGCTCAAAGGTTAGGTCGTAATTTTCCTCATCTTCAATTTCGTCATTTTCCCGCAAGCTAGTTGAACGCAAGCGGAAAGGATCAAATGTCCTGTAATCTACGTCACTTGTGTTGTTCCCATGCGAAGTGCTGTAAACGCCATCAAAACTGAATTCGTTGTATTCGCCCGGACTCCATTGTACGCCACCCATGATGTTGTGGCTCTGACCACTACGCATTCCCTGATCATCCTGTAAAACCGTAACGGCCGTATCGTTTTCGAGTGTTTGCCGCCTTTGCTCTGAGTAGCGTGGTCTCGCCCTGTCTCGAAAGCTGTAATTTCCCGAAAAAGACCAGTCGCCTCGTTTGTGAGTCAAACTGGCAGAAGCATTGTATCCCCACGGGTAACGAGCTCCTCCAGTGAACACCGCGTTAGTTCCCATTTCTTTGTCCTTTTTGAGAATAATATTGATAATTCCGGCCATTCCCTCAGCATCGTAACGGGCACTTGGGTTTGTGATAACTTCTACTCGTTCAACCATATCGCTGGCGAGCATCCGCAAAGCATCCTGACTACTCACACCAACGAGTCCACTCTGTTTGCCGTTGATCAAAATGCGCACATTGCTGTTTCCGCGCAAACTCACCGATCCGTCATTGTCAACCGTAACACTGGGCACGTTTTCCAAAATATCAGATGCCGAGCCGCCCTGTGAGGTGATATCCTGACTCACCTCAAATGTCTTTTTCTCCATGGTCAGAGCCATTTCACTCCGTTCGGCTTCAACAACAGCTTCCTGAAGTGTCTCTGCTTTTTGGCTGATTTCGATCGGATCCATTTTTACGACATTTCCGCTTACTGTGAATGGTTCAGAATATGTTTTTCCATAGCCCATGAATTCCACAAGAACCACAAACTTTCCATCACTCAACTCGATTTTGTATTCACCGTTTTGATCGGTTATTGTTCCGTCCTGGAAAACAGAATCGGGAAGTGAGATGACAGACACCGAGGCAAATTGGATTGCTTTTTTAGATTTGCCTTCAACGATTGAACCCGCTACACCGTTGTCGATCGATTTCTTTTGGTTCTGACCGAAAGAAGTGATTGAGCCGGTGAGGAATAGCAGAGATAAAAATGTGGATATAATGTATTTTGTCATAAAAAATTGCTGGGGTCAATGAAACGGTACTTCGTTTACAATGGTTCAAATTTGAGCAAAAATAGTGTCTATACATGCAATCTTGATCTATTTTGAAAACTTTAACGTTTTGTGAAAAACTGGATAAACCTCTTTTGCATAAAAACGCACGAATTGACTACTTTTACGAAATTTCCCAGAGATATTTAGTGATTAGAGGATATGGCAGCAGAAACGAGTTATACTGAAGATAATATACGCTCGCTCGATTGGAAAGAGCACATTAGGATGCGTCCCGGGATGTACATCGGGAAGTTGGGTGATGGTAACGCGAGCGATGATGGTATTTACATTCTTTTAAAAGAGATTATCGACAACTCGATTGATGAATTTGTGATGGGCAATGGGAAAACGATTGACATTACGATCAAGGATGGAGTTGTCAAAATACGGGATTACGGTCGCGGTATTCCGCTCACGAAAGTGATTGATTGTGTATCCAAAATAAACACTGGTGGTAAGTACGATACAAGGGCTTTTAAGAAGTCTGTAGGGCTAAATGGTGTTGGTACCAAAGCAGTAAATGCACTTTCTCAGTTTTTCAGAATTGAATCGATAAGAGAAGGGAAAATCAAGTTAGCTGAATTTGAGCGTGGAGAGCTCAAGGTAGATGCTGAAATAGAGGAAAGCTCAAAACGAAAAGGCACTAAGATCACTTTTGTTCCGGATGAAGAGGTTTTTAAGAATTTCCGCTACAAGATGCAGCACGTTGAAGAGTTGCTGTGGCACTATGCGTACCTCAATCGCGGACTAACCATTAATTTCAACGGGAATAAGATCAAGAGTGATAACGGATTGCGCGATCTGTTAGAGCAAAAACTCTCAGATGAACCATTGTATCCAATCATCCACCTCGAAGATGAAGATGTTGAAATTGCGATCACGCATACTCAGGCTTACGGTGAGGATTACTACTCATTTGTGAATGGACAATACACCCCACAGGGCGGAACGCACCAAATTGCTTTTAAGGAAGCATATATCAAAACAATCCGCGATCACTTCAACAAGAATTACGAAACGGTTGATATCAGATCAGGAATTGTGGCTGCTGTGAGTGTGAAAGTATTGGAGCCGGTTTTTGAATCGCAAACCAAGACGAAACTCGGCTCAAATGAAGTGGGACCAGAAGGGCCTACCATGCGTTCGTTCCTAAATGAATTCATCGGGACACAGCTCGATAACTTTTTGCACCGTGAAACAGAAACGGAACAGGCTGTTTTAAAGCGTATTCAGCAGGCAGAACGGGAGCGTAAAGATCTTGCCGGAATCAAAAAACTGGCCAAGGAGAGAGCTAAAAAGGCGAGTCTGCACAACAAGAAACTACGCGACTGCAAAGTACACTACAATACCAAGCACGAGCTCAAGGATCAAACTACCTTGTTCATAACGGAGGGTGACTCTGCATCGGGTTCCATTACGAAAGCGCGCCAGGTGAAAACACAGGCTGTTTTCTCACTGAAAGGAAAACCGTTGAACTCGTTCGGACTAACCAAAAAAATCGTTTACGAAAACGAAGAGTTCAATTTGCTACAAGCGGCTCTGAATATTGAAGATGGAATTGAAAATTTACGTTACAACAATATTGTATTAGCTACCGATGCCGATGTAGATGGAATGCATATTCGCCTCTTGTTGATCACGTTCTTTTTGCAGTTTTTCCCTGATTTAGTGAAAAACGGTCACCTCTACGTGTTGGAGACTCCGCTTTTCAGGGTTCGGAATAAGCAAAAAACTTTTTACTGCTATTCTGACGAGGAAAAAAATGACGCTATTAAAGAACTGAGAGGTAAACCGGAAATTACACGATTCAAAGGGTTGGGTGAAATCAGCCCTGATGAGTTTGCCAATTTCATCAGAGAGGATATTCGCCTGGAGCCTGTGATCATAGGGAAAGATACACCCGTTAGCAATCTGTTGCAGTTCTACATGGGCAAGAATACACCAGACAGACAAAAATTTATTATCAATAACCTAAGAGTAGAAGAAGTATTAGAAGAAAATCAAGTGTAAATTTAACATGCATTTATATGTTTCAAAAACACCTCGAACTAATAGTTTTTTTGATTTTGACAGGTTTCATATTTGTATTTTATCAAAGGTTGTTACAAACGGTTATTCCAAGACTAAAGATCATTCACTTTTTTAGAGATTCAAATGATAGATCTAAAATACGTATAAATTTCATTTCTAATTTATTCAACAGTAAACTCACAATGAATTTTAATCCATGTTACTTTGCTACCCTGATTAAATAAAATAAAAACGGATTTGCCATTTATCAGATAAATAAACAACTCTCAACTTTTTAAGATAAAAAATGAGCGAGGACATCGACAAAAACGAAGAGAACGAAGAAAGAGACGAAGAACTGGAACAGGAAGCGGCCGAAGCTGAAGAGCTCGATAAAGTCATTCAGGTTTCGGGGATGTATGAGGACTGGTTTTTAGATTACGCCTCGTATGTAATTCTCGAACGTGCCGTTCCGCATATCAATGACGGACTCAAACCCGTGCAGCGCAGGATTTTACACTCCATGCGTGAGATGGAGGACGGGCGTTACAACAAAGTAGCAAACATCGTGGGGAATACAATGAAGTATCACCCCCACGGTGATGCTTCTATTACCGATGCGCTCGTTGGCATGGGACAAAAAGATCTCCTCATCGATACGCAGGGTAACTGGGGGAATGTCCTCACTGGCGACAGTGCAGCAGCTCCGCGTTACATCGAGTCACGTCTCACAAAATTCGCGCTCGAAGTTGCGTTTAACCCCAAAACAACCAATTGGTCTAACTCCTATGACGGTCGGAACCGTGAGCCGGTTACCTTACCAATGAAATTCCCGCTACTCCTCGCACAGGGCGTGGAAGGGATCGCAGTTGGTATGTCATGTCGTATTTTGCCTCACAACTTCATCGAGCTTATCGATTGTTCAATAAAATACCTGCAAGGCAAACGATTCACACTCTATCCCGATTTCCCTCAAGGCGGAATGGCCGATTTCACAAACTACAATGACGGTCTGCGTGGCGGTCGTGTTAGGGTCAGAGCCAAAATCGAAATCGAGGATAAAAAGACACTGAAGATCACAGAAATTCCTTTCGGAACCACAACAGGATCGTTGATCGACAACATCCTCAAAGCAAACGACAAAGGAAAAATCAAGATCAAGCGAATAGAGGATAACACGGCCGAGGAAGTCGATATCCTCATTCACCTTCCATCAGGTGCGTCACCGGATAAGATGGTTGATGCGCTTTACGCGTTTACAGACTGTGAAATGAGTATCGCGCCAAACACATCGGTTATTCAGGACGACAAGCCGCGATTTGTTGGCGTTACAGATGTCCTCAAAGAATCAACCGATGCAACGGTTGAACTCCTCAAGCGTGAACTCGAAATAGAACTGGGTGAATTGCAGGAAAAATGGCATTTCTCCTCGCTCGAAAAAATCTTTATCGAAAACAAAATCTACGTTGAGTTTGACGGCAAAACGTATGAAGAGGCAATGGAAGTAACTCATGAGTTGCTCAAGCCACACGTAAAACACCTCGTTCGCGAAGTTACCGATGATGACGTGCAAAAACTCATGGAAATCCGCATGCGCAGGATCACTAAGCACGACTCTGAAAAAGCCGATACGTATATCGCTTCACTCGAAGATGATATTGCACGTGTAAAAGATCATCTCGCTAACCTGATCGAATTTTCTATCAATTACTTCAGGAATCTGAAGAAGAAGCACGGTAAAGGAATGGAACGCAAAACCGAAATCCGTGAATTCGAAAATATCGAAGCGAGCAAAGTAGCTGTTGCCAATGTGAAGCTCTACGCGAACTACAAAGAAGGTTTCGTGGGGCATGGTCTCAAACGCGGTGAAGGCGAGCTCGTTGCCGAGTGTTCTGACATTGATGATATCATCGCAATCCGTGAAGATGGTAAAATGATGGTGGCTAAAATCACCGATAAATATTTCATGGGTAAAAACCTACTGTACGTTGGTGTTTGGAAACGTGGCGATACACGCACAACGTACAACATGATTTATAAGGATGGTGCTACCGGACCGGCTCGTGTGAAGCGATTCAACGTGAAGTCGATCACGAGAGAACGCGAATATGACCTCACGAAAGGCACTGCTAAAAGTAAGGTTCTATACCTCACGGTGAACCCGAATGGTGAAGCAGAAACGGTTCAAATCGTACATCGCAATACGGGTAAAATCCGCAAACTCAAGTTTGACTTTGATTTCTCTGAACAGGATATCAAGGGTAGAGGAGCAGGCGGAAATATTCTCACCAAGCATCCGATCAACAAAATCGTTCTCAAAGAGGAAGGTGTTTCCACACTGGCTGCGCGTAAAATTTGGTTTGATGAATCTGTTAAACGTCTCAACACTGACGGACGAGGAGAGTTGCTCGGTAAGTTTAAGGGAGATGATAAGATTCTGCAAATCACGCAGAGCGGTCATTACAAACTCACTAGCTTCGACTTGAGTACAAAATTTGAAGAAGATTTCATCATCCTGGAAAAATGGAATCCGGAGAAACCGGTGACAGCAATTTACTGGGATGGTGAAAAAGAACAGTTCAATGTAAAGCGTTTCCAGGTTGAAGATACCGATAGAAAAACACTTTTCATCACAGAACATCCCGATTCATACCTGGAACTGGCTACGACAGACTGGCGTCCGCAGATCAACATTGCTTACGACCAGCGCAGTGCCTCACGCGAAGATGAACAGGTTATTCTGGACGAGTTTATCGCTGTGAAAGGACTCAAAGCAATGGGGAACAGGCTTACACCTCACAAGGTGAAAACGATCGACTTGTTAGATTCTTTGCCTTACGAAGAGGAGGTGGAGTCTGAACCGGAAATCGAATTGCCGTCACGCGAGCAAAAAGAGGAAAGCGGAAGTGATTCCAACGACTCTGATAGTGATGATGATGACGGCCCGAGTCAGGGAACTTTGTTTTAGAGATGTTTATGGTCAAGCCCCGTTCCATTCGTCACGAGCTTATAGTGCTGACCGCAAGCGTCAGTAGTTGTAAGTTTGAGGTCAAAGGTATAGGCCAAGGCCGAGAGCGTTCTAATCTTGTTTTTGGTGTTAATGAATGTTTAAGTTGTTAAAGGAGCTAAGTGTCGTGTAGACCTGACAGGTTTTGGAAACCTGTCAGGTCTTGGGAAAAAGGTCAAGGGGGTGTATCAAAAAGCATTTATGAGATATAAAAAAGCCCTGGTTTGCAGCTTGTAATCCTGTATTTACAGCTATTTCATTTTCTTAAGAAGCTTTTTAAAACCGAAAAATCTTTCATTTTTCGGTTTTGATACACCCCCGAATTCACATAACTCTGGGCTTCAGCCCAGAGTATAGTGCATGAGAGTCACCAACGAGTGCTGTAAGCACGGCCCACAGAAAAGTAAAAAACATTAGACATCTAAAACGTGAACCGTACCTAC
>NZ_JAVLBN010000060.1:0-11201 GCF_031581065.1 Salibacter sp. | reverse complement strand
GTCAAATCCTGTGCGATGAGCATGAGCTCTTTTGTCCCGTTTGCTGCAAGACGTTTTGCATGATCGACTAATTCTGGTATTGGAGTGGATTTGTGTTTGCCGCGCATGAGCGGAATAGCACAAAATGCACAGGGCCTGTCGCAACCCTCGGCAATTTTAAAGTAAGCATAGTGAGATGGCGTTGTCAAAAGACGCTCTCCCACCAACTCGTGTTTATAATCAGCTTTGAGTGTTTTGAGCAGGCGTGGTAACTCTGCAGTTCCAAACCATGCATCAACATTGGGAATTTCTTTTTCAAGCTGAGGCTTGTAGCGTTGAGAAAGACAGCCTGTAACGTACACTTTAGAAACTTCACCGCGATCCTTTGCTCCCGACCACGCTAAGATAGAGTCGATCGATTCCTGCTTGGCATTTTCGATAAATCCGCAGGTATTGATGATCACAATTTCAGAGTCCTCTTTCATGGACTCGTGTTCAACATCAAAGTTATTGGCCTTGAGCTGCCCCATCATGACCTCAGAGTCATAGATGTTTTTCGAGCAACCGAGTGTAACTACGTTAACTTTGTTTTTCTTAAGTGTTTTTGTCTTCATTAAGCCTCCTGTTCTTCACCAAATAGAGAATCGACAAATTCGTACTTGTTGAATACCTGTAAATCCTCCATTCGTTCTCCTACACCGATGTAACGTACCGGAATCTTAAAAAGATCCGAAATTCCGATAACGACACCGCCTTTTGCTGTTCCATCTAATTTGGTCAGAGCCATTCCCGTTACCTCCGTCACACGCGTAAATTGCTTAGCCTGCTCAATCGCATTTTGACCGGTAGAGGCATCTAAAACGAGCATTACTTCGTGTGGAGCATCCGGAATGACTTTCTTCATTACTTTTTTAACCTTACCCAATTCATTCATCAGGTTCACCTTGTTGTGTAGTCTGCCTGCTGTATCGATAATTACAACATCAGCATCCTGAGCCTGTGCAGATTGAAGCGTATCAAACGCAACTGATGCAGGGTCAGATCCCATTTTTTGCGTGACGATGGGCACATCAACGCGTTCTGACCAAATCTTTAATTGATCGATTGCAGCAGCTCTAAATGTATCGGCAGCTCCCAGAACTACTTTCTTTCCTGCTTTTTTGAACTGGTAAGCGAGTTTACCAATCGTAGTGGTTTTTCCAACACCGTTTACCCCAACAACCATGATCACATAAGGGGCATCTTGTTGTGGAATGACAAACTCAGTTTCAGAGCCGGAGTTGTTTTCTTCTAACAGTGAGGAGATTTCTTCTCTCAGAATTTTATTGAGCTCTTCAGTACCAAAGTATTTGTCTTTGGAAACGCGTTCCTCAATACGATCGATGATTTTGAGCGTTGTATCAACACCAACATCAGATGTTACAAGAATTTCTTCGAGATCATCGAGTACTTCATCATCAACTTTAGTCTTCCCCGCAATTGAGCGAGTAAGTTTTGAGAAAAAGCCCTCTTTCGTTTTCTTGAGGCCCTTATCAAGTGATTTTTTCTTGTCTTTAGAAAATAGATTAAATAAACCCATATCAAGGTTGTATTAGTTAAGGCCACAAAATTAAAATAAAAAAGCTCTCCGCGATTTGCGAAGAGCTTTTACAAATTCTATAACAAACAACTTACTTGTTAAGGAAGTTCTTAACCTCGCTGTTTGGTAGTATTTTTTCTTCAAAAACGTAAGCTCCGGTTTTGTCAGAGCGCACAGTTTTGATCACTTTAGTAATATCTTTTGCTCCACCTTTACCCAGTGTTGCTACTGTCTTCTTAGCCATAACTCAGGAGTTTTATTTAATTTCTTTATGTACGGTGTATTTTTTCATGATGGGGTTGTATTTTTTCAACTCCATACGATCGGGCGTGTTTTTACGATTCTTCGTAGTGATGTAACGCGATGTGCCCGGCATGCCTGAGTTTTTATGCTCAGTGCACTCAAGTATAACCTGTACGCGATTTCCTTTTTTCTTAGCCATAACTCAATACCTCTTTATCCTTTGTAGTAACCTTTATCCGCAGCCTCTTTCAGGCATGCGTGAAGGCCTTTTTTGTTGATATTGCGAATTCCCGCTGCTGATACTTTCAGCGTAACCCAACGGTCTTCTTCAGCGTGGTAAAACTTTTTTACCTGTAAGTTGGGTTTAAAAACCCTGCGAGTTCTCTTATTTGAGTGAGAAACGTTGTTTCCTACTATTACTCGCTTTCCAGTTATTTCACAAATGTTTGACATGACTTCTTTTTCGCTTTTTCCAAAACAGGGCTGCAAATATACGGGAATTAAACTTGTTATTTCAAGTATCAGCTAAAATTTCTTTTCTCAACATATTCAATCCGGCCAGTGCCGACTGTCTGATGTTGCGTTCGCGGTTATTTCCAAAGGTAAATTTCTTGGCTATTGTTCTATTTGGTGTGGCTACTGAAATCCACACCGTGCCAACTGGTTTTTGGTCAGAACCTCCCGTTGGGCCTGCCACTCCGCTTGTCGCAATAGCAAAATCTGTATTCATGGATTCTTTAGCTCCCTCAGCCATTTGCCTCACAACTTCTTCGCTAACTGCTCCATGTTTTTCTAAATCGCTGGGTGAAACGCCCAGTGTATTTTGTTTCACTTCATTGCTGTAAGAAACGACAGATCCCTGAAAATAATCGCTACTTCCTGAAATGCTCGTAATCAAGTGAGCTATGTATCCACCGGTGCAACTCTCAGCTGTTGATAACGTTTTGCCTTTTTCACGGAGCAAGTCACCTACAACACCTTGTAGCGTATCTTCTCCATATCCAAAAATGATATTACCTATCAGGTTTTCGAGTTCTTTGACTTTTTTATCAACGGCAGTCGTTATTCGGCTCTGATTGTCACCTGTAGCACTTAGCCTCAGCCTCACCATCCCGGGTGATGGCAAATATGCCAACTTAATGTTGTGTTCTTCAAGACTGTCTTCCCACTTACTGATAAGCCCCATTATTCTGCTCTCGCCCATTCCCTGAGTGAGAACGGTTCTGTGATAAACGAATGGCGTATTAAAATACTGCTTAATCCACTTGAGAAGCGGATCATTCATCATGGCCTTCATTTCATAAGGAACTCCGGGAAGTGATATAAATACCTGTCCGTTGTCTTCCATCCAGGTTGCCGGAGCTGTGCCGTTCTTGTTTTGAACCGGTTTACATTTACTCGGAACCAGAGCCTGGTATTTGTTGACATCAAGCATTTCCTTGCCTTTGGAGGCAAAATAGTCCTCCACTCCTTTTAAAATATTATCATTCATGATGAGCTCATCATTGAAGTAATCGGCAAAGGTTCTTTTGGTAATATCGTCACGAGTTGGTCCCAACCCGCCAGTCATTATGATTAAATCAGCATTCTTGCGCGCATCATTCATCGCGTTAAAAATGTGCTCTTTGTCATCTGAAATGCTGGTAATTTGGCGTACTCTAATCCCCAAAGCATTGAGTTGCTTCGCTATCCAGGCTGAGTTTGAGTCTATTACCTGCCCTATCAATATCTCGTCACCTATTGTTATGATTTCTGCAAACATGTAGCAAAGATAAATTCTGTTTCCGGTTAATGAATTGCTTAAGTTTGAACCGCTAAATTATACCAATAGAATGCAATTTAACGAAGAAAGTTCAACAAATAGGATTGGTGAATCAGAGCTCATTCTCAATCCAAACGGAAGTGTTTACCATCTCGCGCTCAAACCTGAAAATATTGCTGATGACGTTTTGGTTGTTGGCGATCAGGGTAGAGTTGATGAAATTGCAAAATACTTTGATGAAATTGAATTTAACGTTCAGAACCGTGAGTTCAAGACCGTAACGGGAACATATCGCAACAAGCGATTCACCGTTTTGTCAACGGGAATTGGGATTGATAACATCGATATTGTACTCAACGAGTTAGATGCAGCGGTAAATATTGATTTGACTAAACGTGTTCCAAAGAGTGAGCACCGCTCTTTGCGCATAATCAGACTGGGAACTAGCGGAGCTCTGCAGGAAGGTATTCCCATTGGCTCTTTACTCGTTACCGATGCTGTTTTAGGATTAGATGGTTTGTTGAATTTTTACAAGTGCTCTTCTTCTCCACGTGAACTGGAGCTGGAAGATGCTTTCATCAAGCATATGAAATGGAGCGACAAGCTGGCCAGGCCATATGCGAGATTCGGATCCAGGGATCTGACCGAAAAACTTGCTGTGGGAAATTTGAAAGGCTACACGATTACAGCTCCGGGTTTTTATGCACCACAGGGAAGAAACGTTCGGTTGGGGATTTGGGATCCCGGCTTTCATGACCATTTGAGAAGTTTTGATTTTAAAGGTGAGAAAATCACCAATTTTGAGATGGAAACCTCAGCTCTTTACGGACTTAGCAAGGCTCTTGGTCATAAAGTATGTACGGTTTGCACAATCATTGCAAACAGGGCAACAAAAGAATTTGCAGAAGATTATCACCCGCTTGTAGACCGCATGATTACTGATGTTTTGAACAAGTTAACACACTAAGTGTGAAAAAGTAACGGGAACATGTGAAAATAGAGCTTGTTATTCAAAATAACTTTGGGCAAAGTTTAATTGCTGTTATCATTGAATAAACATGCCGACATAGAAGCACTCATCAAATTACTTGAAGATCCTGACGAGAATATATACTTTCAAATCAGGAAAGAGTTGATTGATCTTGGCCCCAGCGTAATTCCGGAACTGGAAAACCGCTGGGAAGAGGAATCGTCACTGGGGTTGTTATTTCAATCTCGTGTAGAGGATCTCATCCACGACATTCAGTTCAACAGCGTCAAAAAAGAGATAAGAGAATGGCGCGACAGTGATGACCATGATTTGTTGAGGGGCATGTATCTCATCGCGAAGTACCAGTATCCTGATCTCACTTATGAAGCGCTAGACCGCGGCATTGAGTCGATTAAGAAGGAAATTTGGATTGAGCTCAACAGCAGGCTTACGGCATTTGAAAATGTGCGTATTATCAACCATGTTTTATTCAACGTGCACAACTTTCAGGGAAATACTTCCAATTATCACGCTCCGCAAAATTCTTTTCTCAATAATGTTCTTGACACCTGTAAAGGAAATCCAATTTCCCTATCGGTTATTTACACACTGATTGGTCAGCGACTGGGCTTACCGATTTATGGAGTTAATTTGCCAAGGCATTTTGTTGTCGCTTATGTAGATCCTGTTTTCCAAAGTGATCATCCAACTGAAGAAAATGTCTTGTTTTACATCAACCCGTTTAGTAAAGGGAGTGTTTTTGGAATTGATGAATTGAAGGATTTTGTGCAGCAAATCAACTTACCTGATCAATCACAGTTTTTTAATCCGTGTGATTCAATATCCATTGTGAATCGCGTTTTAAACAACCTCATCAATAGTTACAACAAGCTGGGATACCCCGAAAAGGTAGAAGAGTTGAAGATTTTGCAGAATACACTTATCGGATAATGCGAAAGAGTGTTTGGAAGATAATTTTCAAATCTGTGAAGAAGCTCTGTTTTTGAACGTATTCACGCCCCAGTTTAAGTTTAGCCGGCATTATTTCTTCCCTGTAAGTTTGCTCGGGGTTTTCGCTTGCGGCCAAAAGTTCGCTTTCATCCACAAATTTGAGCGATGCGTAATCGGTTAAGCCGGGTCTGACCGATAAAACCTCACGTTGCTCAGGTGTGTAGAGTTCAACGTATTTTGGCACCTCTGGTCTAGGCCCCACAACGCTCATTTCTCCTTTGAGGATGTTGATTAGTTGAGGAAATTCATCGAGTTTATACTTGCGCAGTAAATAGCCGATTTTCGTCACGCGAGGATCGCGATGCCCCACTGTTATTTGCAATTTATCGCTATTGGGCCGCATGGTTCTGAACTTGTAAAGCCTAAATGTTTTGCCGTTTTTCCCCACTCTCGTTTGGCGGTAAAAAATTCCGCCTTTTGAGTCTAAAACGATTGCAAAAGCTATTACGGTCAGAACCGGAAACAGCAAAACGAGGACGAGCCCTGCACTTACGAGATCAAACAGCCTTTTGAGCACGCGACTTCTCCATTACTTTTTCGTACGCTGTTTCAACAGCATTGATCACTGTATCAATATCTTCATCACTGAGGTCGTAATAAACCGGTAATGAGATCTCGTGCGTGTAATTTTCAAAAGCTTTTGGGTAATGATCTACGTTGTAACCCATTTTTTTGTAATAGGTAAGCATGGGTAGTGGCTGGTAGTGAACGTTTACGGCCACATCCTGCTCGTAGATTTCGTAGATAATCAAGTTGCGTTCATGTTCTGTGATGTCACTGATACGCAACATGTAAAGGTGATAATTCGAGACTTTATCATCGGTTTCGTAAGTTGGTGTTATTGCCCAGCTGTTTTTTCCGAGTTTTTCGCTGTATTGATCAAAGATGTATCGCCTTTTAGCAAGTGTATCTTCCTCGTATCTTTCGAGCTCAACCAAACCGATTGAAGCGAGGATATCGGTCATGTTGTATTTGTATCCCGGCTCAATGACATCGTATCGCCAACCTCCTTTTTTCACTTTAGCAAAAGCATCTTTCGTTTGTCCGTGAAGTGCTTTTACATTTAGTTCTTTGTAGATTCTTTCGTGATCGAATCTATCTGGCATATTGACTGCGAGTGCTCCCCCCTCTGCTGTAGTGAGGTTCTTTACTGCGTGAAATGAAAAGGCTGATGCATCGGCTAAAACTCCTGAGTTTTGTCCTTTGTAAGTAGCTCCTATACTGTGAGCTGCATCAGCTAAGATTAAAACTCGCCCGAGAAGTTCCTGTCTCTCGTTATTGGGTGTAAAAAGTGAGCGTATTTTTTTGGATCTGACCAGTGAATAAAGTTCATCATAATCACATGGCATTCCGCCTACATCAACGGGTATAATGACTTTAGTGCGCTCGGTGATTAATGATTCTATTTTGCTTACGTCAATATTGAAATCATCGCCAACATCGCACATAACCGGTGTTGCTCCTTTGTGAACAACAGCGTTTGCTGTAGCTGTGTAAGTATATGCAGGAATAATCACCTCATCTCCTTCACCAACGCCAAACCAACTCAACATCAACTCCATTCCGGCAGTACCGCTATTGAGGCAAACTATTTTATTTGCTGTTGTAAACTCGGCAAGTTTCTTTTCAAATAGTTTGGTTTTTGGCCCAGTGGTAATCCATCCTGATTTCAATGCGTCAACTACTTCCTCTACAATTCTATCATCGACCCTGGGGGGTGAAAATGGTATCATTTATTCTCCTTTTATCTTAAACACTACAAAAATAACTAATTCTAAATATTAGGCTTTAATCACTGTAAGTGAAGTATAAAAAAGCGTTAAAAATGGCGTAAAAAACGACACCATCCTGCCGTTCAAAAATAGCTTCTGTCAAACAACTCATGGTGATAATGAAGACAAAAAGCGGAAATAAAAAGTTGGAGTGGATATTCACTTTGAAAAGCGGTATGACTAACATTCCTATAAGTGGTAAAAGTCCGAGTAATCCCAGCGCCACACCTGATTGAACAAATTGGTTGTGAGCGTTTAAATGTCTTTCTTCAGCGTAATCAAAATTCTCTTTTTCCCATTTGTCATTCATCGCCTGGCTTACATCGCCTGTTCCGTAACCAAAGAACGGCTTTTCCTGAAAAAGTTCCCAACTGTATTTCCACAATAATGGTCTGGAGCCAGAGCTGCTCTCTTCGTTCATTACATTTTCAGTTACACCTTTAAATCGATCGACATACTTTATGCTGACCACTATAAAACCAAGAGTAAAAAGAAGCACTAAAGACAAAGCTATCAATGGATTTTTATAACGTATTTTGGGAAAAATCAAATAGCTAAATGCGTAAGCCATCAAAAACCCCAGTACAATTATCCCCATTCTTGCTGATAGCTGATAGACAGTTATAATGAGGAAAGCCAACATCAGGTAGTTGTGTATTTGAACCTTCTCCCGATTGTGGAAAATAAAAATGATGAGGATAGCAATGGCAAAATTCACATAAATAGAAAAGTATCCGGCATGTCGATAATAGCTCAGGTAGACGTAATAAAAAGATTCTACCTCTCCAGATTTAAAATAGGAGATGCCTGCATAAATAAAGCTTACTGCTGCTGCTAAAACAGTTGCATACAAAAATGTGCGTAGCAACTCAGGAAGTGTAAACTTATTAATGACATTGCTGGTTAAAACCACCCATGGCACAAGGAGTAAACTGAGTTTTATTTCCAAATCAAAAAAGCCGTTACTCAAGTCATCGCTATACAATACGCCAATAGCATGAGCGAGATAAAACGCTGAGAAAAGCCATATGTAAAATTTACGCTTCTTGTAATAATGAACTCGTTCGTGAAATGGGTGAACTAAAACATTTGTTGCAGCAAATAAAACGAGTGCCCAGGGTATCAACCGTTGTTCAAACGGCAACAGAAATACAACAAGATGAGCCAGGTACAAGTTGACTTTCTTGATATTGATGTTTTTTATTGCATAGGGTTTACTCAACTGAATCAATGTTAGCCAATATTACTCATTTATTATATCATCAGGTCTAAATAGATAAAATAGCTTTTGCTATTTGCATAGCTGCTGCACCATTGCCATAAAGATCTGTATCAAAACTAACAGATTTATTGAGCATTTCTGATACTTTTTGTTTTAAGTCATCCTGAGGCTTAACGAGCTGGTTTACTCCAGCTTCAACTAATTCAACCCATTCAGTTTGGTCTCTTAAAGTTAAACAGGTTTTTTGAAAGAAAAAGGCTTCTTTTTGTAATCCTCCACTATCGGTCAGAACCATTGAGCAATTTTTCAAAAGCTCAATCATGTCGAAATAGCCTACCGGATCGATTATTTTCACATTGAGATTTAAGCTATATTCTTTCAGTTTAGCTTTTGTACGAGGGTGTAGAGGGATAACAACTGATTTTACTGATTCATGAACTTCATTGAGGTTATCTACAAAATCCTTAAGTCTTTCAGGGTCATCAGTATTTTCTGCCCGATGAAGTGTACAAAGGATAAATTCATCGGGAACTGATTCTACCACTGAAGAAAGTTGAGCAGACTTTTCAGCATAATAAAGTGCTGCATCATTCATAACGTCTCCTGAACGCACAATTTCACAGTCAAAATTATCATAGCCTTCATTCTTGAGGTTCTTTATTGCTGAATCAGTGGGGCAAAAAAGTATTGATGATATTCTATCAGTTAAAATACGGTTGATTTCTTCAGGCATTTCCATATTGAAACTTCTCAAACCTGCTTCAACGTGCCCAACTTTTATGTGAAGCTTTTGTGCAGCGAGTGCTCCAGCAAGAGTGGAGTTTGTATCGCCATACACCAAAACTAAATCTGGTTTTTCAGCCAGGAATACTTCTTCGAGTTTTTCGAGCATTCTGCCGGTCATAGCTCCGTGCCCTACCCCATTAATCTCTAGATTGTATTTTGGTTTTGGAATCTCCATTTCATCAAAGAAAACATCAGACATATTTTGATCAAAATGCTGACCGGTATGAACTAATATTTCTTCGACATCGTCATATTTCTTTAACTCTCTGCTTACAACTGCTGCTTTAACAAATTGTGGACGAGCTCCTACTACTGTTATAATTTTCATATTGAAACAAGCTTTTTTAATTCATTGTTAAATGAAGCTGCTATTTTATTGCGATTGAATTTTTGATCGACATAGTTCCGCCCATTTTCTCCTAATTCTTTCAACTGGATCTGACCATTGGCTATTTTAACAAGCAGTGAAGCCAACTCCTGGTGATTTTCTGGTTCAAATGGAAGAGCGCACTGACCTTCATCAGCAAACAAGTCTTTAGCCTCACCCTTTACCCCTAGAATTACCGGATTTTTCATTGCTGCATTTTCAAAGATCTTAGATGGTATAGCTCCCTCAAACAGAGGAAGATTTCTCAAAGGTACAATCGTTGCGTCAACGGCTTTTACAACTTTAGGCATTATTGATTTTGGAACAGGATCAAAAAAGCGAACGTTGTTGAGATTCATGTCTTTTGAGAGTTCAAGAAGTTCATTTTTTACCGGTCCGTCTCCCATTAAAATGAATTTGAGCTCAGGATGATTTTGAACCTCTTTAGCAGCTTTAAGAATCACCTCTAACCCCTGTGCATGACCAATTATGCCACCGTAAAACAAAAGTATATCTGAATCTGAATAATCGTTTTCCACCCTCCAGTTTGATTGAACCTGATCAGGGTTGTAGTACGATAAATCCACACCATTAGGCAACCAAAACGTTTTTAAGGTTGGAAATCTTTTGTCGATATCTTTGACGATGCCCTGGGTTTGTCCTGTGATCAATGCTGCATTTTTATAACACCATGCCTCTAATTTATAGGCGAGATTAAGGAAGAATTTATTTTTTACAAGATCTAATTTTTCTGCACTTTCAGGCCATAGATCAGAAACATTGAAAATCATCTTTGTCTTGAGCTTTCTCGACAGAAAGACTGCTGTAAAGCCGAGAAATAGAGGTGGTGATTCTACCAGTAAAAAGTCGAATTGATTCTTTTTGAAATTTCTGGTTCCGTACTTCCAACCTGACCACACAAAAGAAAAGTAGTTCAATAGTCTTTTAATTATTCCACCATCTTTACTGACATATATAGATGATCGATGTACAGAAATGCCATCTATTTCTTCTCTCTTACTCTTGAGCCCAATGTACTCTTTGAATATTTCCATTTTGGGATAATTGGGCATGGCGGTCAGAACCTCAATATGGTTCCCCTCATTTTTCAATCTTACAGCTAACTCGTGGAGTCTATTTTGAGGAGCACCTGTCTCGGGAGGATAATATTGAGTAAGAATAAGGATCTTCATCTTTTACGATTTTAATACCTTTTGATAAAAGCGATCTAGTTTAGCTGCTTCTTTCTCCCAATCAAATTTATTGAATACCATTTCTTTAGCTTTCTGGATCTGACTATTATCTTCTTTATTCAATAATACTTTGGCTTTTTGTCCTATTTCTTTTGGATCGTACACATTTGCATAATTACCATAATCTCCAAAAATCTCATGCCAATAAGGCATATCTGTCATCAATACCGGAATATCAGCTGCCATGTATTCAAATGTCTTTATTGGTAAACTATGTATATGTCCTTCTGTTGGATATAGCATAGTGAAACCAAGAG
>NZ_JAVLBN010000005.1:0-95253 GCF_031581065.1 Salibacter sp. | reverse complement strand
AATGGATTAATTTCTCAAATGGGGTATTCAAACTTTGAGCCCTTTACAATTTCTATTTTTCCAACCGGTAGAGAGCAGGCAGCTAACCAAGGCTCTGGTGAAACTGATGTTTTGGCATTTCACGGAGCAACAGATGCTCCAACAGTTGATATAGCAGAAGTTGGAGTAGGAGCAGGAACTATTATTGATGATCTCAATTACGGAGATTATTCTGCCTCTTACCTATCATTGAACACAGATGATTATACACTTCAGGTCCAGGATCAGACAGGTGCTGTAACAGTTAGAGAGTACGCAGCTCCTCTTCAAACTTTAGGTTTAGAAGATTCTGCTTTAGTGGTCTTGGCCAGTGGATTTCTAGATCCATCAGCCAATAACAACGGTGAAAGTTTTGGCTTGTATGCTGCACTTCCTTCAGGAGGTCAGTTAATCGAATTGCCTATGTCAGCAGCTACAGCTCAGTTTGCGCACAACTCAGCAGATCAGGCTGCAGAAATTGTTGATATTTACCTTGTTGATCCGGTAGGTGTGACACTAGCCAAGTTAGATGATGTAACTTATCAATCTGCAACAGGATTCTTACCGGCTCCGGCAAGTATTGATAACTCTCTTGAATTAGAAGCAGTAGTTGCTCCCGATACAAGTACAAGTCCGGCAAGTGGTATTTACACTCAGGCAGTCACTCTCACGACTGATTCCAGTTACGTAGGAATCGCAAGTGGTATAGTTAGCGGTAGTGGATACACTCCTTCTCAACCATTCAATATCGACTTTTTTGAAGGCGCAAGAACGTCTTCTCAAAATGCCGGTGAGGTTGATGTATTAGTTTATCACGGGGCAACCGATGCACCAACAGTTGATGTTTTCGAAAATACTTTGGGAGCAACGATAGTTGACGATTTGAATTACGGAGATTTCCAGGGTTACATCAATGCACCTTTAGCCGATTTGGATCTGACCGTAAGAGACGGTAGTGGTTCAATTGATGTAAGGAATTTCAACGCTCCACTCGCAACACTTGGATTGGGTGACACAGCGTTAACAGTTGTAGCATCAGGGTTTTTAGATCCATCACAAAACTCTGATGGAGAAGAGTTTGGCCTCTTCGCAATCCTGCCGGAGGGAGGTCAGTTTGTTAGGTTGCCTATGCAAACTGCTGAGCTTCAAATCATCCACAACAGTGCAGATATGGCAGCAGAAACAGTCGATCTATACGCTGAAGGTCCAGCAGGAGAGCAAATGGGAAAAATTGATGATGTTTCTTTCAGAACCGCAACTCCATTCATGGAAGTGCCATCTGGAATTAATATTACCCTTCACGTAGCTGATGAAGCCAGCACAGATTTTTCAAATAGTATCTTTGATAAGGCCGTCACAATGAATGAAGGTAGTTCAAATATTATTGTAGCAAACGGAATCGTGAGTCAGTCTGGTTACACACCAGATGCTTCTCAAGCTGGATTTGATCTCTACCTCAATACCAATGCGAGAACTGAGGCAGCAAATTCAGGCGAAACAGATGTGCTTGTATTTCACGGTGCTACAGATGCTCCAACAGTTGATGTGGTTGAAGTTGATGCCGGAGCCGGCACTTTAGTTGATGATATCCAGTACGGTGACTATAGCTCTTACTTGGAAGTCGCAACTGCAGATTATCAATTGAATGTAACATCTTCTAATGGCCAAACTACAGTTGCCGGATACAGTGCGCCACTTTCAACGCTCAATTTACAGGATTCGGCAATTACAGTTCTCGCCTCAGGATTTTTAGATCCTAGTCAAAACAGCAATGGAGAAGCATTTGGATTGTGGGCTGCTCTTTCTGAAGGCGGTAACCTTGTAGAGTTGCCATCAGTGCCAACATCTGTTGATGAGGTGGTGAGTCAGGAAGATGTCTCAATTTATCCAAACCCGGCTGTTGATCAATTGACAATTGAGTTACCAAATGATAGGCAGGCTGAAGTTGAAATTTATGATATGGTAGGTTCAATGGTCAGATCCGAAAGATTGACATCGGCCAGGAACGTGGTTGACATGAGCGAACTACCTGCCGGCCAATACATTTATAGAATCAAGACAGAAAAAAATACGCTGAATGGAAAAGTGATGAAGATTAAGTAGGGTTGGTTTCTTTCATTTAGTGTTTTGGTTGGAGGGTGTATCAAAAGGCGTATTAAAGTTTAAAATTCGTTATGGAGTAAAATGTAAACACTCCTAAATCAGATTTTTAAATTTTAACGAATTGCCTTTTAATATCGAAAAATGATAAATTTTTCGGTATTGATACACCCTCTTTTTATTTTGACATTTTCATGTTCATGATATAATCAATTCACAGTTTTACGTTTCAATTAAGAACGTAAGTTTGAACCCAATATATTTTGATACTTATGAAAAAGGCAGCCCTTTTCTGTACATTGATTTTAATTTCAAGCCTGTCAATTGCCCAGCGAATTCAGGATTATGTCGATTATTACGACAAAGCTGAGGAGCACAAACGCAGCGAGGGAAAATACCTGAAAGGAAGAGAACACGGCACCTGGAAATTCTGGTATGAATCGGGTCAATTGCAGGAAGAGGCAAATTTTGAAAACGGCTATCGTCACGGTAAAAACGCCACCTATTATCCCGATGGTCAACAGGAGTTTTTAGGCTTTTTTGAATGGGGTGAGCGAGATAGCATCTTCAAAGCCTGGTATTCAAATGGTCAACTCAAAGAAGAAGGATATTACGCTAATGACTTGAGAGATGGAACCTGGAAATACTATTTCAAAGACGGTTCAATTAGAAAAATCGAAGAAAACGATACAGGGATCATTACAATTCAAAAGCTCGTGAGTGGAGAAGGTGAGGTTCTGATCAAAAATGGAAAGGGCACTTTAAAATACTACCACGAAAATGGTGAGCTAAAAGAAAAAGCAACCGTAAAAGAAGGTGTGAGAAATGGTGAAGCGAGCTATTATTACGAAAGCGGAGAACTCAAGTCAAAAGGTAGTTTCCGCGATGGTAGATTACACGGAGAGTGGAACTACCAGTATCCTGACGGAGAAAAATGGAAGGTCGAGACATATGAAAATGGTTTGCTGACAGGGCTGTTTAAGGCCTACTATCCTTCAGGTCAGCTCAAAATGGAAGGTCAGTTTTTGCGTGATAAACAGCACGGATTTTGGCAGTGGTATTACGAGGATGGAACCCTCAAACAAAAAGGATACCTCAAAAACAACAAACAAGACAGCACCTGGCATTTTTACTTTAAAAATGGCCAGTTAGATGCTACCGGAAAGTTTAAAAACGACATGCGAACCGGCACCTGGGAATCGTTTTACGCAACTGGTGAAAAATTTGCCGTAGGCGATTATTTGAAAGACAAAAAAGACAGTAGCTGGACACGATGGTGGAAAAACGGCAATGTTTGGACAACCGGAGATTTTGAAAAAGGAAAAGAACAAGGTGAGTGGTTTGCTTATTATGAAGATGGTCAAAAGGAGAGTCAGGGTTTTTATCAAGAAGGCAAAATGCATGGCAAGTGGGAGAGCTGGTTTCCCAATGGTCAAATCAAGTACCGCGGAGAAATGAATCAGGGCCTCAAACATGGAGAGTGGACTTACTGGTACAAAACCGGCCGAATAAGAGAAAAAGGCGAATACGAAAACGGGAAAGAAGCCGGGTGCTGGGAGTACTACTTTCCCAAAGGCAATATGAGCTCTGAAGGTTGTTTTAAAAACGGCCAAAAAACAGGCACCTGGAAATTTTACTTTCCATTTGGTCAATTGAAGAGAGAGCAGGATTTCAAATTTGGCCGGCCACACGGAAAAAGCAAACAATGGTACCAGGGAGAGCAATTGCTCAGCGAGACAGAATACAAGCGTGGATTACCGCATGGAACCTGGAAATTTTACAGTAAAGAAGGGAAACTCATCCGTGAAGTAAAATATAACAATGGAGAAAAGGTAAAATAATGTTTTTTAGAAATTTATCATTACATTTGCAGCGAATACAGGGAAGAGGGGCAGGACCCCTCTTTTTTATTATGTGAATTTTTGTGATTACAAAAGATAAAATAGAAGACATAGTAAATGACAAAGTCGCTGATGGCGATGTTTTTATTGTTGATATTTCGGTCGGAACCGGGAACAACATCAAAATAATCCTTGATTCAGATAGTGGGTTAGGTATTGATGAATGCGTGCAAATAAGCAGGCATGTTGAGCACACGCTCGATCGCGATGAAGAAGACTTTAAACTCGATGTTTCATCACCCGGTGTTGACGAAGGCTTAACCATGCCTCGTCAGTACAAAAAACATGTTGGTAGAACATTGAGAGTTTTGAGAGAGGGAGAAATCAAAAAAGTTGAAGGAGAGCTCGCTGAAGTTGGATCTGACCAAATAAAACTGGTGCAAAAAGAGAAAAAAAGAGTAGAAGGCCGCAAGAAAAAAGAGTGGGTCACTACAGAATACGATATACCTTTTAACGAAATAGAAGAAGCAAAAGTCATCGTGTCATTTAAATAATTGAACAATGAACACACAAGAAATAGTTGAATCGTTTTCGAACTTTAAAGAGTTCAAGAATATTGACCGCGTTACCATGATGAATATCCTCGAAGAGGTATTTAAGAACATGATCGCGAAAAAATACGGAGACGATGAAAATTTTGACGTAATTGTGAACCCAGATAAGGGTGATATTGAGATTTGGAGAAACCGCGTTGTTGTTGAAGACGGAGCGGTCGAAGATGATAATGCTGAAATCGAATACTCTAAAGCAATTCAAATTGAGCCCGACTTTGAAATAGGCGAAGAAGTAGCTGAAGAACTCAAGCTCGATTCATTTGGAAGAAGAAACATTTTGGCCATGCGTCAAAACCTCATTTCTAAAATCCACGAACTCGAGAAAGACAGTCTTTACAAGCTTTACAAAGACCGTGTTGGAGAAATTGTAACCGGTGAAGTTTACCAAATTTGGAAACGCGAGATTCTCGTACTGGATGATGAGGGAAATGAATTAATCCTTCCTAAATCAGAACAAATACCGTCAGATTTCTTCAAAAAAGGAGATGCTGTAAGAGCAGTTGTTTTGAAAGTTGACATGAAAAACAACAACCCGATCATCGTGCTTTCAAGAACATCACCTGTTTTCCTTGAAAGACTCTTTGAACTCGAAGTTCCTGAGATCTTTGACGGATTAATCACGATAAAAAATATCGTTCGCGAACCAGGCGAAAGAGCAAAAGTTGCTGTTGAGTCTTATGACGATCGCGTTGATCCTGTAGGAGCATGCGTTGGTATGAAAGGTTCAAGAATTCACGGAATCGTTCGTGAGTTACGCAATGAAAATATCGATGTGATCAACTACACAACGAACCCCTCATTGTACATTACACGTTCTTTGAGTCCGGCCAAAATTTCATCAATCAACATCAAAGAAGATGAAATGAGAGCAGATGTTTTCCTCAACCCTGACCAGGTTAGCCTGGCAATTGGAAAAGGAGGACATAATATCAAGCTGGCGAGTAAATTGACTGAATACGAAATTGATGTTTATCGCGAAAGCGATGAAGACCTCGATGATGTGAACCTCGATGAGTTTAACGATGAAATCGAAGGTTGGATCATTGACACCTTCAAGTCAATTGGTTTAGACACTGCCAAAAGTGTTTTGGAACTGTCTAAAGACGATCTCGTTCAAAGAACCGATTTGGAAGATGAGAGTATAGAAAACGTACTGAATATACTCAAAGCAGAATTTGAATAAACCTCAGGGTTACATAATTCAAGTAGAATCTGTTAATTTGTGCTAAATTTTTTTCGAGGTAATATATGGCAAACGCACCCAAAAGATTAAATAAAGTAGCGAAGGAGCTAAATGTTGGAATTGGTACGATCGTGGAATTCTTAGGAAAGAAGGGTCACGAAATCGAGGCAAAACCCACATCCAAGATTACTCCAGAGCTATATGAAATCCTGCTCGAGCAATTCATGCCCGATAAGGCGGCTAAAGAAAAGTCGCAGGAGCTAAAGAGCCAAAAAGAGGAGCGTACAACTATCAGCCTCGATGATGACGCCCAGGAAGAAATTGAAGAAGATGATGATTCTCAGGATGAGGTTCTCATAGAGAATATTGGCTCTGACGATGAAGAGGAAGAAAAACCTTCACAATCAGAACCGGAAAGTACTGAGTCAAAAACTGAACAGCCTGAACCGAAAGAAGAAGAAAGCGAGAAAGAAGCTGAAAAGCCTGAGGTGAAAGAAGAAGCTGATTCCGGTTCTGACAGTAAAAGTCAAGAGGACGATAACAAGCCTGAAATCGAGAAAGAAGAAAAACAACTCGGTGAAGATGGCCCTCGATTAGTGGGTAAAATCGACCTCGATGGAATGAACCTCAAAACTCGTCCTTCAAAATCTAAAAAGGATAAAGAGAAAGAGAAAAAAGAGAAAGAGGCAGAGAAAAAAGCCAAAGCTCAAAAAGAAGCTGATAAAAAAGAGCAGGAAAAAGCTGCTAAAAAAGCAAAAGAAGAAGAGGCGAAAGCAAAGAAAGAAGCAGAGCCTAAAAAGGAAGCAGAGTCTAAAAAGACTGAAGAGGATCCAAAAGAGGAAGAAGAAACCTCTAAAGGACCAGAGCATCACGAGACAAAATACGAAAAACTATCTGGCCCAAAGGTCATGGGGAAAATCAATTTACCCGAGAAACCAAAAAAGAAAAAGCCGGTAGCTTCGTCATCTGAACAAAAAGATACAGAAAAGCCCAAGAAGAAAAAACGCAGACGCATAAAAGCTAAAGGCGTTAATCCTGAAAAAGAAGCTCGTAAAGGCCGTAATAAAAAAGGAGGAAAACCTTCTTCTACTAATAAAAAACGTGGACCTAAGCACGAGCCTACTGAAGAGGAAATCCAAAAAGAAATTAAGGATACTTTAGCACGTCTCCAGGGCGGAAGCAAGAACAAAGGAGCTAAATTCAGAAAACAGCGTAGAGACGAGAAAGCTGAGCAGCGCGAAAAAGAGGCAGCACAACAGGAAGCTGAAAAGTCAACCCTAAAAGTAACAGAATTTGTTACCGCAAGTGAGTTGGCTAATATGATGGACGTTTCCGTGAATGAAGTTATCTCAGCATGTATGTCTTTAGGTATGATGGTTTCCATCAACCAACGCCTCGATGCTGAAACACTTTCTATCGTTGCTGAAGAGTTTGGCTATCAAACAGAAATAGTAAAACCAGAAATAGAAGAGGATGTTGTCCCTGAAGAAGAAGAGGAAGATCCCGATAAACTTGAACCGCGCTCACCAATTGTAACGGTGATGGGTCACGTTGACCACGGTAAAACATCTCTTCTCGATCATATTCGTAAAGAAAACGTAATTGCCGGTGAGGCCGGAGGTATTACTCAGCACATAGGGGCTTACAATGTAGAAATAGGCAGTGGAAAACACATCACTTTCCTCGATACTCCGGGTCACGAAGCCTTTACAGCCATGCGTGCTCGAGGTGCTCAAATCACCGATTTAGCCATTATCGTGATCGCAGCTGATGATAGTGTGATGCCCCAAACAAAAGAGGCGATTAATCACGCCCAGGCAGCAGGTGTGCCAATGGTATTTGCTTTCAACAAAATCGATAAGCCGGGAGCCAATACTGATAAAATTCGCGAAGAATTAGCCGGTATGGATATCCTCGTTGAAGATTGGGGCGGTAAATTCCAGGCTCAGGAAATATCAGCGAAACAAGGTGAGGGAATTGAAGATCTCCTCGAAAAAGTAACGCTTGAAGCTGATATTCTCGAACTCAAAGCGAATCCTGATCGCACCGCTACAGGTACAGTGATCGAAGCTGAACTCGATAAAGGTAGAGGTTATGTAACCACGCTACTCGTTCAGTCTGGAACACTCGAAGTTGGAGATACAATCGTTGCCGGAAGTCACTATTGTAAAGTGAGGGCAATGTTTGATGAACGCGGTCAAAAAATCGAAAAAGCCGGTCCATCACAACCGGTTTCAATGCTCGGTTTCAATGGTGCTCCTAATGCCGGTGACCGATTTGTCGAGTACAAAGAGGAGCGCGAAGCGAAAAATATTGCCAACAAACGCGAACAGCTACAACGCGAGCAGGGAATTCGAAGTCAAAAACACATTACGCTCGATGAAATTGGTAGACGACTAGCGATTGGAGACTTCCAGGAGCTCAATATCATTGTAAAAGGTGATGTTGACGGATCTGTTGAAGCAATTGCTGATTCATTACTGAAACTCTCAACTGATTCAATCCAGGTAAATGTAATCCATAAATCTGTTGGTCAAATCTCAGACTCTGACGTGCTACTTGCCAGTGCCTCTGATGCGATTATCGTAGGTTTCCAGGTAAGACCATCATCAACTGCGCGTAAATTAGCCGAGAAAGAGGAAATCGATATTCGTCTCTACTCTGTGATCTACGATGCAATTGAAGAAGTAAGAGCAGCGATGGAAGGTATGCTCAAGCCTAAGGTTGAAGAGAAAATTGTCGCCAATGTTGAAGTTCGCGAAACATTCAAGATCTCAAAAGTTGGTACAATTGCCGGTTGTTATGTAACAGAAGGTAAGATTACACGAAACACAAAAGTTCGATTGATCCGCGAGGGAGTTGTTATTTACGATGGTAAACTTGGCTCACTCAAGCGCTTCAAAGATGATGTTAAAGAGGTTGCAGCAGGTTATGAATGCGGACTCAACATCGAAAACTACAATGATATTAAAGTTGGTGATGTAGTTGAAGGCTACGAAGAAGTAGAAGTGAAACAAACACTGTAGTGAATCGTGCAAAATAGATAGTTGAAAACCTGCCGCCATGCGGTGGGTTTTCTTTTTTGGTCAGATCCAAACACACATCGGCCTGCTATTATTACGAGATGCTATTCGGTTCTGACCGATTTTTTCAACTTTTTAATAAACCAATAATTTGAAATGAGCCTTTATTGAGCTCAAAATGTTTCTTTTGCAATCGAAAAATAGATAAAAATGCAAAAACTACTCGGAACCTTTGTTGTAATAGTACTTTCTTTAGCGGCTTGTCATACTCCCAACTGGACAAAAACGACAGAGAAAGAGTTCGTTGAAAACTGTGTCAACTCAACGGCTGAAGCACTGGAATATGATGAAGCAAAACTTTACTGTGAGTGTGCTCTGGAGTACGCGAAAGAAAAATCTTCAAACCCTGAAGTAGCACGTGACATGAACGATGCAGATTATCAAAACATCAAAGAGCGTTGTTTTGACAGTGCGAAAGAAGAAGCAAAGAAACTGCGCGATGGAAAATAAGCTTTAACTTCTTACATTTGGAAAAAACAAGAACATGTCCCTAGCTTTTATAGAGTCGCAATTTCAAGAAGCAAAAAAAACGCTGGAGAACTTTATATCTAATCCTAAAAATGCTGAAAGTATTGAGCAATCTGCACAGTTAATGGTAGAAAGCATCAGTAAGGGAAGTAAAGTGATCAGTTGTGGAAATGGCGGCTCCATGAGCGATGCCATGCACTTTGCTGAAGAGCTCACAGGACGTTACCGCGATAACCGAAAATCGTTACCAGCAATTGCAATTTCAGATCCGGGATATTTGACCTGTGCTGGAAATGATTTTGGATACGATTTTGTCTTTTCTCGTTTCATTGAAGGAATGGGCCAAAAAGGAGATACGTTGCTAGCTATTTCCACATCTGGAAACTCGGCCAATGTAGTTAACGCAGCCAAAACGGCTCGGGAAAAAGGTATGAAAGTAGTGGCTCTGACCGGAAAAAAAGGCGGTGAACTTGTAAATCACTGTGATGTTGAGGTTCGCGTGCAGCACGAAGGCTATGCTGATCGCATACAGGAGATACACATCAAAATAATTCACTGCTTCATCGGGCTCATCGAAAAAGCGCTTATTTAGTAAGCTTTACCTTTATGATCTTTTAGTGTTTACACGATAATTGGTTATTATTGTAATAAACGCAATTACCTATGCTTGTAAAAACCTATGGATCTGCAGTGCAGGGTGTAGATGCTCAATCGATTACAATTGAGGTCAATATTGGAAAAGGTATCAACTTTTTTCTTGTTGGCTTACCCGATAATGCTGTAAAAGAAAGCCAAAAACGTATTGATGCTGCTCTCAAAAACAATGATTACAAGATACCTGGAAAAGGGATCACGATTAACATGGCACCGGCTGATATTAGGAAAGAAGGATCGGCCTATGATCTTCCTTTAGCAATTGGGATTCTCGCAGCCAGTGAACAAGTTAAACCGGAATCAGTAGGAGATTATGTCATCATGGGCGAACTTTCGCTCGATGGTGAATTAAGGCCTATCAAAGGTGCTTTACCAATTGCTATTCAAGCACGTAAAGAAGGCTTTAAAGGATTTATACTGCCTGAGCAAAACGCGCGAGAAGCGGCTATCGTGAATAACCTTGATGTTTACGGGGCAAAAAATATCAAAGAAGTAATTGACTTTTTTGATAAAGGTGAAGGCTTAGAACCTTTAGTGCTCAATACCCGAGAAGAATTCAGTAAAAACGTCAACCAGTTCGATCTCGATTTTCAGGATGTAAAGGGACAGGAAAGTGTGAAAAGAGCACTCGAAATATCTGCAGCAGGTAGTCACAATATTATTTTGATAGGACCACCGGGATGTGGAAAAACCATGTTGGCCAAGAGAATTCCCACAATACTACCGCCACTAACATTAGAAGAAGCCCTTGAAACAACAAAGATTCATTCAGTTTCCGGATATCTAGGTGAGAATACAGGGCTTTTAACAAGTAGGCCGTTTCGGCATCCACATCACACCGTGTCTGATGTTGCGCTTGTTGGTGGAGGCTCAAACCCAAAACCGGGAGAAATAAGTTTGGCACACAACGGAATTCTCTTTTTAGATGAACTACCTGAGTTTAAGCGGGCAGTCCTCGAAGTATTACGGCAACCCATTGAAGATGGAGTCGTAACGATTTCACGTGCTAAAATAACGGTGGATTATCCGGCCAGTTTTATGCTCGTAGCAAGTATGAACCCTTCTCCCAGTGGTGACTTTTATGATCCCGAAACTTCTAACGATAGCGAGCAGGCAGTTTTACGCTATCTCAATAAAGTATCGGGTCCACTTCTCGATAGGATTGATTTACATATTGAAGTGCAGCCTGTGCCATTTGAGAAATTGTCATCAAAACGAGCCGGTGAGTCGAGTGAGTCAATTAGAGAGCGAGTGGTGAAAGCCCGTGAATTGCAAATTGATCGCTTTCGGTCAGAACCAAATATTCACAACAACTCGCAACTAACACCCAAGTTGATGAAGAAACACTGCCAAATAGATGAAGCAGGTTCTCAATTATTGAAAAACGCGGTTGATAAATTTGGGTTGTCAGCGAGATCTTACAATAGAATTCTCAAGGTTTCTAGAACCATTGCAGACCTTGAGCAAAGCGAATCAATACAGCCTAATCACCTGGCTGAAGCAATTCAATACAGGTCTTTAGACAGAGAGGGCTGGGCTTAATAAGCGATCCCATAAAAGCTTAACACTCCCAATTTGGGAACGGTGATGTTTACTTCCCGTCTTTTAAAGCATTGATAAACAATTGGTTTGTGTTTATTCTTTAATTGGTACAGAACTTGAAAAGTATCAACAAAATTAATTTGCTATGAAAATCAAACAATTATTAATCGTTGCTATAGGAGTAGTTGCTTTTTGGAGTTGTGAGAAAGATGAGCCGGCTCAACAACCAACTTCTCCTAACTCTGGAGTAAACAACAATGTTGCAGAGATAAACGAACGCGTTACCATCAAAAACGAACCGATCGATATTTCTGGTAAACGTTATATTTCATCTGGTAAAAAAGGAAATTCAATTGATGCTATTTCGAGCACACAACCAACAGATTGTCAAACAGGTTGTACTCAAACAATATCAGGTGCCCAAAATGGGAATCTCAATATCAACAATAATCAGCATGTATGTATTACCAGCAGTGGTGTTTTTCAGGGAAATGTTAACTTAAATGGAGGTGTTCTTTCTGTTTGTGGGAATCTCACAGTTAACAACATCAACCTGAACAACGGTGCTAAGTTGATTATCAATGCTGGAGGTATTCTCAATATTTCAGGTGGACTCAACATCAACAATGGCAGCTATTTCGTGAACTATTCAAAAAGTGGTGTAAACATTAGCGGCCACATGAATAACAACGGAACAGTAGAGAATTATGGTGATGTTGATATTGCCGGTAATTATAACAATAACGGAAATTCAACGCTAATCAACACCTGTAGAATGGATATTGCCGGTAACTTCCACCAAAATGGAGATATGGATCATTTTGGTTTTCTCAACATTAACGGAACAGTACATTTCAATAATCCAACCGGAAATAACGATTTAAACGGTGGTTCATTAATAGCCTGCCAAAAAGTTTTTGTGAACACAACACTCAATGGCGTGGGTTCTGACTACAGCAAAATTGACGTTGCAGGACAAACAATCATTAATGGATCAGGAAATCTTACGGGACTTCTTGATATTTGTGACTCAACCGGTATTGATGTGAATAATGGTTCGTTTGGACCTAACGTTACTCAATGTGCTGCTTTTATTCCTTCAAGTGGAGATTGCAATCCTGGCAGCGGAGATGCACCTGAAGATGACTTCACATTAGTTGCTGATGTTGACGCGCCAACAACAAACGATGGCCGTAAATTGAGTGCTACATGTATCCAAATTATCGGTGACTACGCTTACGTTTCTTGGCACTTAAATGATGGTCCGCAAGACTATGCAGGGTTACTCGAAGTATACGACATCAGCAACCCAACAAATCCATCGATCATTACAACACTTTGGTCAGCTGATATTGATTTCAATCACCTTTATGCGAGTGATAACATGAACGGTAATAAAAGAAAGCTTTGGGCTATCGGTAGCCGTGACATTTATACCAGTAATCTTTCTTCACCTGCTTACTTAGGTAAGTTCACTTTGACAAACGAAATTTTCACAAATAATACGTTTGAAGAGTTTGATCTACCTTCTTATTCAGGTAACTCAGTGATTGAAAGAAACGGATTGTTGTATCTCGTTTCTGGTCAAACTGGCGGAGCTTTAACGACTATGGATACAGCTGGTGGTCCACTGACTACACAAGTTAGCAACGATCGCCTTAAGTACCTTGATTTCGATGGTAACAAGATGATCATGCTCAAGCAGGGCAATTCGAGTTCTGAGTTAATGGTTTACGATTTACCAAATCCAAACTTCTCAGCACCTACAGTTATTCAGGTTGGTCCAATTAATCCGGCTGATGGTAAAAACGTTGCTCATATTAACAACGGAAAAGTTTATGTTGCATCAGGCACATACGGACTTAAGGTTTTTGATGCTATTACAGGATCATCGTCTCCAATAGCTACTTTCAATCCTTCTGAAGGCGCTACAAACGGTGTGTCAACTGATGATGAATACATCTACGTTGCAAACGGTGAAAGCGGATTGCATATCTTGAATAAGAATGATGCAACTGCTGTTGGAAATTACAACTATGATGGATCTGCAAACTTTGTAGCATCAAAGTCTGACTTCATTTTCGTAGCAAATGGTACTGGTGGATTGAAAATCATTCACAAGAATTAAGAGACAGTTTCAGTCATTATTCTATAGCCCGGGAGATATCTTCCGGGCTTTTTTATTGACTTAATCGTATATATTTGCCGCAAACTTGAACCGATGGTTAACAATAAAAAGGTCGTAGTTGTAATGCCTGCTTACAACGCTTCAAGGACCCTTGAAAAAACCTATAACGAAATACCTCGAGACCTTGTTGACGAGGTTATTCTTGTTGATGACAGGAGCCAGGATAATACTTCAGAGCTTGCAAAAGATCTAGGGGTTGATCATATCATCACTCATCAAAAAAATAAAGGTTACGGTGGGAACCAGAAATCCTGCTACAATAAAGCTCTCGAAATTGGTGCTGATATTGTTATCATGGTTCACCCCGATTATCAATACACGCCTAAGTTGATTCCTTCAATGTGCTACATCATTGCAAATGATCTTTATCAGGTTGTGTTGGGGTCACGCATTTTGGGAAAAGGAGCTCTAAAAGGCGGCATGCCGATTTACAAGTACATTGCAAACAGAATTTTGACACTTACTCAAAACCTCTTGATGAATCAAAAGCTTTCAGAGTACCACACAGGCTATAGAGCGTTTTCTCGGGAAGTGCTGGAAAGTATTGATTTTGATGTGAATTCTGATGACTTTGTTTTCGATAATCAGATGTTGGCGCAAATTTGCTTTGCCGGTTATGAAATAGCTGAGGTGACTTGCCCTACAAAATACTTTGATGAAGCTTCATCGATCAATTTTAAGCGGTCTTCAGTTTACGGAATTGGAGTCCTTTGGACGTCATTGGCCTATCGTATCCAAAAAATAGGATTGACGAAATTTAGGATTTTCAGGCGTCCGGTTCGTTAGCTTTGGTCAGATCCAGAGCTTCCTCAACAGCTTGCCTTACTTCCTCAACATCGATTTTTTCCATTCCTTTAAACGGTGGCTTATACCACTTTTTATCACCCAGCTTGGAGTAGGGCCGATCCCAGCTGTCTTTTGGCTCAATGATTTTTGATCCGATCCCGGGCATGTAAGGATACATTCCAAACTCAGGAACTGTAGCACCCCAAATGGAAATAACGGGCTTTTTGAAAGCTGCAGCAATGTGCATTAAGCCGGTATCGTGTGAAATGACCACTTCAGCCTGCCTGACTAAACTAGCTGATTCGTTTATGCTCAGTTCTCCGCAGGTGTTTTTTATTTCATTTTCAGAACCTTGTTCAATTAGCCTGCCTGTTTCACTATCTTCTGGCCCACCGAGTAGTATGACGGGTAGTGGAAGCTTGTCACATATTTCAATGATTTTTGATGGAGGCATCACCTTTCCTACGTGTTGTCCGCCAATGGCAATAGCCACATATTGCTTTGAAAATGGTTCTGACAGTGAAGATTTATCGAGAAATTCGTCTTTTGGGATGAAATAATCCAGTCCTTTATTGTCGTTCTCAATTCCAAAAGCTTTTGTTGTGTCCATGTATCGATCAACGATGTGCTTTTTGGGCATCCTGTTGATCTTGAAATTTACATAGAGCCATTTTTCTATGTTATGTTTTTTGAAAGTGAATGCCAGAGTGCCTATTAGCCGTTTTACCTGTGCAGATCGAAGGTTGTTGTGTAAGTCAAAAATGTAGTCGTACCATACATCTTTGAGTTTATCAGCCACTTCACTGACTTTATTATCGATGTAAATCACTTCATCGAGGTAAGGGTTGGCTTTTACGATTGGTTCAAACTGTTTTTTGGTTATGAGGTGTACTTCTATGTTCCCTTCGTTGAGTTGTTGTTTGACACAACGGATAACGGGAGTTGTGAGCACGATGTCGCCAATGGAGCTAAACCTGATGATCAATACCCTTACTTTCGGATTCATACTACTCGATAAAAAGTTGGCGCGAAGCTAACAATTCTGGTTCTGACCATTAGCTTAATCGTGAATATGGAACTTGAGAGAAAAAACGTTTGAGTAGAGTAGTCCTGATGTTGAGCCAACATCGGTAAGGGCATAATCGATCGCTAAATCTCCCAGACCAAGAATATTGCGCAAGTAAAGTCCAACTCCCAGGTTTGGCTGGAAAGTTGTTTCCTTGTAGTTGCCTACTTCAGCTTTCACGCGTTGAAAATTGCCAACACCACCACGCAGGTAAATGAGTTTGTCGTAGCTGAACTCAAGTCCAAAGTGTGGATCAACACTCACAGGATCTGACTGAATAACCGTTTGGCGCTGTCCGTCAAAAGTGATATCAGCATTGAGTTCGGGGAGTAACCTGAATTTGTCGTTCCCAAAAAAGATTTTGTATCCACCGCCTACAATCAAGCGTGGAGGAGTGATTTCGAGATCGTTTTGTGGTAGTTCATTATCGGTTTGCAGGAAGACTTCTTTCGTGCGATCGTCAAGGCTGTAGCTCCAGGCGTTGAAGGTGGAGGTTACGTCTCGGGCAGAGGCACCAACAAGCCAGTTGCTATTTTCATACTTAACTCCCAGGTCAATGCCAAAACCCCAGGCCTCAGCAAAGTCGCCAATTTGACGGTGAATAATTTTAGCACTTCCCCCGGCTGATAAGCCTTCAACTTTCAACTTTTTAGCAAAGGAGATCAATGCTGCGTAATCAGCAGCAGAAAACTTTTCAATTCGGTTGTAATCGGGTTGGCCGGTATTGGGATCAATGAGGTTAACAGTGTTTTGTATATCGTCAACCCCAAACCGAATGAGTGATATGCCAATTACACCAGATTCAATAGGAATTGCTGCTGCTCCGTAATCGAAATTGGCAATGCCCGCAAAGTATTCAGAGTGCATGAGAGATCCCTGCACTTTTCCTGTTACACCTGTTAAACCGGCCGGGTTCCAGTATGCTGAATGAACATCGTTGCTCGATGCCACAACTGAGTTTGACATGCCAAGAGCCCGTGCTCCAACACCAATACTGAGGAATTCATTACTGTATTTTCTCGTTTCCTGAGCAAAATATGAAGTTGAAAATCCCAATATTGCGAGAAGAAATAAATATTTTAGAAAGGCATTTTTCATTTCGCGGGTGAGCAAATTTAAGTGAATAACTCATTTAGCTTAAAAAAATTGCCTTAATTGTAATTGAAGTGCGAGAAAAGAAGAACTTACATATTCAGGTAATTGTATTGCTGGTCGGAACCGGGCTTATGTTGATCAAGTTTGGTGCCTGGTGGATCAGTAATTCAAATGCGATTTTGACCGATGCTGTTGAAAGCATTGTCAATGTTATCGCAGCTGGTATTGGAGTTTATGCACTTTATTTATCCTCTCTGCCGCGTGATAAAAATCATCCTTATGGTCACGGGAAAGCTGAATTTTTATCAGCCGGTGTTGAGGGTAGTTTGGTTCTGACCGCAGGTGTTATCATGATTGTAAAATCAGTCTATGGGTTTACTGAAGAACGTGAATTGGGAGCAGTTGATTATGGCCTGTACATTGTGATTTTTGCTGGAGTCGTCAACCTGATTATGGGGCTAATTCTCAAAAAACGCGGTAAAAAAGTAAATTCACTTGCACTTGAATCGAGTGGGAATCATTTGCTCAGTGATGTGTATTCTACAATAGGTTTAGTGGTGGGGCTTATTTTGCTCTATTTTTTTCCCTATACATGGATTGATAATGCGCTCGCTATTATCTTTGGGGGAATAATTGCTTTCAGCGGATTTAAAATAGTGAGAAAATCTGTTGCAGGTATCATGGACGAAGCTGACGAACAACTTATCAACGAGCTTGTTCGTCATTTAAACAGGAATAGAAAGCCTGAATGGATCGATATCCATAACTTTAGAGTGGTGAAATATGGGGCAATGTTGCATATCGATTCACATTTGACCTTACCGTATTACTTCGATGTAGAGAGAATGCACGATGAAGTTGAACAGGTAAATAAGGTTGTGAATGATTTTGCCGGTGAAAAAGTAGAGATGTTTATTCATGTTGACCCCTGCATTGAGGAAGCCTGTGCTTATTGTTTAATTGAAGATTGCCCGGTTCGGAAACACGCATTTAAAGAAAAGATCGATTGGAATTATTCCAACGTTATAAAAAACCAAAAACACGCCTACCAAAAATCTTAAACGAAAATAAGAGAATGAACAAGTTTATCACGACTTTATGTCTTTTGGGGATAGTGTTTTTAATCGACTCGTGTGAATACAACAACGAAGAGGAGCTTTATCCAAAAAAAGAATCTTCGTCAAATTGCGATACAACCTCAATTACTTATGCCTCAGGAATAGAAACGATTATTTTGGATAATTGTGCGCTTTCTGGTTGTCATGATGGTAATTCTGGTCTGGCGACAATTAATGATTATTCTTCAGTAAAAAACTATGTCGATGATGGCTTGCTGGAACAGCGTGTTCTTGAAGAAAAAAGTATGCCGCCATCCGGCCCGTTGTCAACTTGCAACCAGCAAAAAATTAGGAGTTGGTTGATGGATGGAGCACCACAAAATTAAAGAGCTATGAAAAAGTTTTTAATCGCTTTGGTTATTGCCGTGTTAGTTGTTGCAGCTTATGGTATATACCAGTGGAACAAACCGCACCGTGATGTTGAAAACGAGGATACTAAACTCGTTTTGACTTCAGATTCTCTTCAGGCGTTTTACGGTCAGAGCCCGGATAGCGCCAAAAAGATGTTCCTCGATCAAGCTGTTGTGGTCACCGGTGAGGTTCAATCAATAGAGGGCGATAGCACGACAACAGTTTTGTTGCCCGGAGCAGCATGTAGCATGGAAAGTGATCAGCTGAAAATAAATAAAGGAGATAGAGTTAAGATAAAAGGAATTTGCACCGGGTATGACGATCTCTTTCAGGAGGTAAGAATAGATAGAGGTGTATTAATCAAATAAACTATGAAACAGTTATTAGTAATTGCATTTACTGTATTGTCAACAGTGGCTTACAGTCAAAAGTATTTCACGAGAAGTGGTGAAATAAGTTTTTACAGCTCAACACCGGTTGAAGATATAGAAGCTCACTCAAATTCAGCATCGAGTATTTTTGATGTTGAAACGGGAGCTGGTGAGTTTTCTGTCCCCATGAAATCCTTTCAATTTGAAAAGGCCCTCATGCAGGAGCACTTCAACGAAAACTATGTTGAGAGTGACGAGTACCCCAAAGGAACATTTAAAGGAAAGTTCACCAACATTGAAAACATAGATTTTTCTACAAAAGGCGAATATCCCGTAAATGTTGAAGGAAAACTCACGATTCATGGAGTCACCAAAGAAATTAAAACCAGTGGTTACTTCATTATTGACGATGGAATAAAAGGCGAAGCGCAGTTTACCGTGAGTCCGTCAGATTTTGATATAGAAATCCCGGATGTGGTTCGCGATAAAATCGCCAAAGTGATCAAGATTAAAGTATCCATGAATTACAAAGAGTTCAAGCGATGAAAAAAAAGCTAAACCTCTGCCTTGCAACGCTACTCATCTTTTCTGGAAATCTTCTCTTTTCTCAAAATGACACGAGCATGCTTTCCATGCTCGATCAGGAAGAAGAAACTGTTTATGTGGGATCAACTTATAAATCTACCCGAATTGTCAATTCGCATTCTCTCAAGTCAACCCCAAAAGGAGTTCTCGACTTTCGAATAGCACACCGTTTTGGATTTGTAAACACCGGGATTTACGAGATGTTTGGATTAGATCAGGCTACGATTCGTTTAGGGTTTGATTACGGTATTACAGACTGGTTGATGGTTGGTGTTGGAAGAAGCTCGTTTGATAAAACGTATGATGGCTTTGTCAGAGCCAAAATACTCCGCCAGTCAACAGGAGCGAAAGAAATGCCCATTTCACTCCAGTATTTAGCCACAACTGAAGTCAATACCCTCAAATGGGAAAATCCTGATCGCGACAACCTTTTTTCGTCCCGATTGGCTTACACCCATCAACTGATCATTGGGCGTAAATTTTCAAAATCGCTTACTCTGCAATTAATGCCAACTTTCGTCCACCGTAACTTAGTCGAAAATGAAGACCTGAGTAACGATGTGCTTGCCCTTGGTGGCGGGGGTCGTGTAAAAATAACGAATCGTGTGGCGATTACCGGTGAGTATTACTACGTTTTACCTGATCAGATCCAGGACTTTTACGAAAACTCAATCGCAATTGGTGTCGATATTGAAACTGGCGGACATGTTTTCCAACTTCACGTGACAAATTCTACTCCAATGGTTGAAAACGGATTCATTACACAAACAACAGGAAACCCACTCGATGGTGATATTCATTTTGGGTTCAATATTTCCAGAGTTTTTACAATCGTAAAACCAAAATCTTTCAGAAAATCTAAATAAGCTGGCAGGCAGAATGATTCGGCTATATTTGCAGCTATGAATTGGAGAGCTGCTATACCAAATTCGCTTACACTGAGTAATCTCGTTTGCGGTTGCCTCGGGATCATCGCTGCATTTGAAGCTGAAATGTTGTGGAGTACAGCGTTTATCCTTTTAGCAGCGATTTTTGACTTTTTTGATGGTATGGTTGCTCGTCTTCTAAAAGTGAGTGGCGAGTTAGGGAAACAACTCGATTCCCTCGCTGATGCTGTCACATTTGGTGTGTTGCCGGGTATTTTACTCTATCAGTGGATCAGTATTGGTTTTGGCGATTATTTTACTCCATTTTTCGAGCGCCCGCTCGATCATCAAATCCTGGAAGGACTCGGCTTGTTGGTAGCCGTTTTTTCGGTTCTGAGGTTAGCGATCTTCAATATCGATGAGCGACAGTCTGATGTATTTATAGGAGTTCCAACTCCTGCTAATGCAATTCTTATCAGCTCCTTTTCCATTATCATGGCCACTCAATATGGGCTCAACTTTTATAATCCGCTCGATACAGATGAAGCAATGAGCGCTTTGGTTCAGCTTCATTACTGGTGGCAACCGTATGACTTCCACCTGATTCTGCTTTTGTGGAATCCCTGGTTTCATATTGTGCTGGCAATCGTGAGCAGCATATTACTCGTTGCTCCTTTCCCGCTTCTCAATTTCAAATTCAAAAACCTCAAGTGGGAAGGACCTAATAAAGCACGTATCATTTTTATCGGGTTGGTGTTTCTGGCTCTGATCATGACCTGGTTGCCATACCAAAGTTGGTTTCGGGTTCCATATTATCCATATTTTGATTACACCATCATTCCCATTATTATACTTTTGTACATTATTTACTCGCTGATTATTCATCTCGTAAACAAAGCAAGACAATAAGTTACCTTTTGATAAGCGATTTGGAATCAGTTAAAAATTAAAATTTAAGGACATGAAATTTCAGGCTTCAATTGATGTAATGCCACATAAAGTAATTTTAGATCCGCAGGGAAAGGCTGTTTTGAGTGGTCTAAAAAACCTGGGTTTGAGTATGATGGATAATGTTCGCGTTGGAAAGCATATTACGCTTGAAGTAGAAGCTGATTCTAAGGCTGAGGCTGAAGAAAAAACTACTGAAGCTTGCGATAAGCTACTAGCGAACAAAATCATGGAATATTACGAGTTTGAAGTTGTTGAACTTCAAGAGGCGTAATTTTTTTGGTCAGATCCCCTATTGTGCTAAACTCCTGTGACTCCTTTCATTGTTCGTTTCACATCATGATTGATGTGTCATAACCTGGTCTCAAACTCACTTTGTTGACGATCTTCATTTGGCAGTTTCGAGCATACGATTTATTTTGCTTTCAATTTAGTAAGGAGCACACCCATGTGCCAGCCCTAACAGAAGGATATGCAAAAAGCACTTTTTGAAAAAGGTTCGTTTCAGTTGAAGCTAACAACTGAAGAAGTCCCTATCGATTTACAGCGTTTAATCGACAGTACTGTTCTTGGAACAAAAGGCCTTATCTATCGCCACGGTAGAGTAGAGGATCGTCTCAAATTTATGCATCATCCTTATCACCTGAGCCTGTACCGGGGTGAGAAAATGTTGGGAAATCTATCGCTCGCTCATTACGATACAAAAATGAGCTTTGGCATGGCCAATGCTTATTATATCCGGTATTTCGCTTTTGATAAAATCTTTAAAACGTCTTCACAGGAAAAGAAGAAACGTTCGAGCGATAATGTTTTTCGCAGGATTATTGCCAATATCATGACAAGACACCCGTCTGAACATGGTATTAACTACAACGAAACTACTGAAGCACCGGCTTATCACTATGCATATATTGAACCTGATAACATGCGTTCATTGCATCATGCAATGGGGTTTGACTTCCAAACTTCACGCAGGTTTGAAACAATTCCTTTTTCGCGATTAAAGCCCAAAAAGACGGTTGATTTTGAAGAGGTTATAGATGAAAAAGATCGCAGTGAAGTAAAAGAATTGCTCAGTCAATTTTACTCGGGTCATAACGGTGTTCACTTTGAATACCTTTTTCATCATGATAACTACTTTGTGGTGCGCGATGATGATGGAAAAATAATTGCCGGTTGCCAGGTTAATGACTGCATGTTTCATGTTGAAAATGTTGGTTCACCAATGTTCCAGGCAATTACTCGCGGACTCAAAATTACCGGTCTCGATAAAGCTGTTCTCGATATTGAAAACCTTCGTTTTCTCAGCTTTGACCATGTTTATACAACTCCCGGGAATGAAAAGTTTCTGATCAGGTTAATGGAGAGTTTGCTGGCTAAATTCAAACTGAAGTTTTCTCTACTTTGGTTTGACAGTGAAGATCCAACTCTTAAAATGCTGGTTAACTCAGGAAAGTTAGGTTGGGTGAGTAAAGTATATAAAGCAAGTCCAAATAATATTGTTACTCACAGTATCACACTAGATGAGGAACAAAAAAAGGCGCTCACTGAGCGCCCCTGGTTTATTGCAACTTTTGATATGACCTAATTTCTTTAGGTCACTATTCCTTAATTCTCCACTGTCCGCCTTTTAAGAGCGGTTCAGCTTGTTTGTATTTCACTTCTTTCTCTTCACCTGTAGTGAGATTAAGGACCGTTACTTTATCATTTCTGCCGTAAGTCTTTTCAGATTTAGCCGGTTGAGGTTTTGGTTGCTCTTTGTTTTGAGAAGGATCGTGATATTGCGGTCCTGATGACTGAGAAGGAAGTTCCTCTTTTTGTGTTTGCAGCTCAGGTTGTTTTTGCTTTTCCTGAACGCGGTTTCCTTCCTGTACAGGAGCATCCTCAGCCTGTGGCAAAGTAGCTTTCATCAGGAATGAGATCACTTCGCGACCCACTTTTTGCATGATTTGTTTGAACAATTCAAAAGACTCAAACTTGTAAATCAAAAGTGGATCTTTTTGTTCGTAAACGGCATTTTGAACCGATTGACGCAACTCGTCCATCTCGCGCAAGTGATCTTTCCAGTTGAGGTCGATCATTGCGAGTGTAACAGATTTTTCGAGAGCATTTACTAATTCAGTACCTTCAGTGTTATAGCTCTTTTCCAAATCAGCAACTACCTGAAGTGATTTTCTTCCATCAGTAAATGGAACGGCAATCGTCTTGTAGTTCGCTTTAGGATCTTCATGAACACGTTTAACCACAGGATAAACGATCTTGCTCATTTCCTCAGTTCGTTTTTGATAGTTGGCTACCGCTTTTTCAACGATGTGCTCAACGATGTCCTTCGGCTGCTTTTTGATGAACTCGTCTTCACTGATCGGACTTTCAATATGTAGAGAACTGATCAATTCAAGATTGAATCCATCAAAGTCTTTTGTCGCGTGATAATCGTAAACGATAGCTTCAACCAGCTCAACCATTGAATTGGCTATATCGAGCTTGAGTCGTTCACCGTAAAGTGCGTGTTTCCTGCGATCATAGATCACTTCACGCTGCTGGTTCATCACATCATCGTATTCGAGAAGCTTTTTACGAATACCAAAGTTGTTTTCTTCAACTTTCTTTTGAGCACGCTCAATGGAGTTTGAAATCATACGGTGCTGAATCACTTCTCCGTCCTGGTGTCCAAGCCTGTCCATCAGTTTCGCTATACGGTCAGATCCAAATAAACGCATCAAATTATCTTCGAGCGAAACAAAAAACTGAGATGAGCCCGGGTCACCCTGCCTACCGGCCCTACCACGTAACTGGCGGTCAACACGCCTTGATTCGTGACGCTCAGTACCAACAATTGCTAAACCACCGGCCTGGCGAGTTTCTTCAGTAAGCTTAATATCAGTACCACGACCTGCCATATTTGTGGCAATGGTTACTGTTTTTGGTTCACCTGCATTTTTAACAACTTCGGCCTCAGACTGGTGTTTTTTCGCGTTCAGAACCTGGTGCTCAATCTTGCGCATTTTCAACATCCGGCTGAGAAGCTCTGAAACCTCAACACTTGTGGTTCCGACCAAAATTGGTCTTCCTTCTTCTCTCAGGCGAATGACTTCTTCAATAACAGCGTTGAATTTTTCTCTGGCTGTTTTGTAGACAAGATCCTGCCTGTCATCGCGAATAACCGGTTTGTTCGTTGGAATTACCACTACATCGAGCTTGTAAATTTCCCAAAACTCACCGGCTTCTGTTTCAGCAGTACCGGTCATACCCGCAAGTTTGTTGTACATGCGGAAGTAATTTTGAAGCGTAACAGTTGCGTAAGTTTGAGTAGCGTCCTCAATTTTTACGTTTTCTTTCGCTTCAATCGCCTGGTGTAGCCCATCAGAGTATCTACGGCCATCCATGATACGGCCTGTTTGCTCGTCAACGATTTTAACCTGATTATCCATCACGACATATTCCACGTCTTTCTCGAACATGCAATACGCCTTGAGAAGCTTATCTACCGTGTGAACGCGCTCAGTTTTCACTGAAAAATCGTTCATTAACGCTTCTTTTTCCTCAACCTTTTCTTCATTTGGCTTTTCTGATTTCTCGATTTGAGAAAGCTCAGTAGCGATATCGGGTAAAATGAAGAAGTCTTTGTCGTCAGTGTTTGATGTTACAAGGTCGATTCCTTTTTCAGTGAGCTCAACAGAGTTTTGTTTTTCATCGATTACGAAGAAAAGCTCGTTATCGACAAACGGCATTTCTTTTCCCTGATCCTGTAGGTAATGGTTTTCAACTTTTTGCAGTTGCTGACGCATTCCCGGTTCGCTGAGGAACTTGATGAGTGCCTTGTTTTTGGGTAAACCGCGATAGGCTCTGAATAGGGAAAGCCTGCCTTCCTGGAGCATTTTACCAGCCGCTTTTTTGTCTTCAGTTTTATCAGCTTCGCTCAGTTTTTTCTTTGCCTCAGTGAGCAGGTTGTTCACGAGTTTGCGCTGTTCGCCAACGAGCTTTTCAACTTTTGGTTTGAGCTCGTCAAACATGTGTTGATCACCTTTTGGAGTTGGTCCTGAAATGATGAGTGGTGTCCTGGCTTCATCGATCAGAACCGAGTCAACTTCATCGACAATGGCGTAATTTGGTTTGCGCTGAACGAGATCCTCAGGCGAGTTAGCCATATTGTCACGTAGGTAGTCAAATCCAAATTCGTTGTTAGTTCCATAAGTGATATCAGCTTGGTAAGCTTTTCTACGCTCTTCAGAATTTGGTTGATGCCTGTCAACACAGTCGATTGATAATCCGTGAAACTCATAAAGAGGGCCCATCCATTCAGCATCCCTTCTTGCGAGGTAATCGTTTACTGTTACGAGGTGTACACCGCGTCCAGATAATGCGTTCAGGTAAACCGGAAGCGTAGCCACAAGCGTTTTACCTTCACCCGTTTGCATCTCAGCGATTTTACCCTGGTGCATAACGATACCGCCAATGACCTGAACCTCGTAGTGGATCATGTCCCAGGTGATTTTATTGCCTGCCGCATCCCAACTGTTATTCCAAATAGCCTTATCACCACTAATTTGGATTGAGTCACGGTTTTGAGCAAGCTCCTGATCGAATTCGCTGGCTGTTACTTCGATTGTTTCGTTTTCCTTAAATCGTTTTGCTGTTTCTCTTAAAACGGCAAAAGCTTCAGGTAAAATTTTGTTGAGGACATTGTCAATTTTTTTCGTGATATCCTCTTCAATTTTATCGATCTCGTTGTAGATGTCTTCTTTATCGAGAATATCTACTTCATCAGATTCTGCTTTTTCTTTGAGCTCAGTAATGTGTTTTTTTTCGTCTCTTATTTCTTCCTCAATGGTGGTTTTAAACTCAGTGGTCTTGGCTCTAAGTTCATCATTGCTCAAGCTATGCAGTTTAGAATATGCCTCTTCAACCTGTTTTACGATGGGGGTAATGGCTTTGATATCTTTTTCACTTTTCGTTCCAAAGATCTTCTGTATAGCCTTAGTGACCGTTTCTAACATATCGTGTTTTAATTATCAGTATTTGAATAGTAAAGTGGTTTTGCTGGAAAATGGCCCACAAAGTTAAGGTTATTCATCTGTTTAAATTTAATTTTTAAAAAGTCAGATCCACCTGCTTGAATAAAAAAGGGCCAAAACAAAAAAAGCCGTTTCGCGTGAAACGGCTCAGAGTATTATTAAGCAATGGCCATTAATATTCATCTTCATTGAAGAAAAAGTCTTCTTTGGTAGGATAATCTGGCCAAATTTCTTCTATAGTTTCATACTGCTCGCCCTCATCTTCAATTTCCTGAAGGTTTTCAACCACTTCGAGAGGAGCTCCTGTACGCAGTGCGTAATCGATTAGCTCATCCTTGGTTGCGGGCCATGGAGCATCTTCTAAATAGCTTGCAAGTTCTAGCGTCCAATACATAGTACAATTGTGTTAATTGTTAGGCATTTTCAAAACGCAAAAGTAGTTTTTTAAGTTACATGCACAATTGTTGTGCGAAAAAAGTCTAAAGCCTTCTATTTGCGAGGCTTCCAGGCTATTTCTTTTGCGTTTAATTGCTTTGCGGTGTACCTCGAAAGTACAAAAAAGTAATCGCTCAGTCGATTGACGTAAGGTTGAACGAGTGGTGGCGTAAATTCGTGTTCTGACAGTGAAATAACTCTTCTTTCAACTCTCCTGCAAACAGTTCTGCAAATATGCGATGTGGATACAGTGGTGTGTCCACCGGGCAGAATGAAGTTTTTCATTGGAGGTAGTTGCTCGTCCATGAAGTCCATTTCTTTTTCGAGAAAAGTGATATCCTCTTCTTTTAAATCGGGGAGTTTGGTCTCAGGACTTTCGTCAGGGTCTGTTGCCAGTGACGAACCTATTGTGAATAGGCGGTCCTGTATTTCTAGCAAGGTTTGATGAGTACGGTCATCAACTTTGCTGTCTCGCAGCATTCCTACCCATGAGTTGAGCTCGTCAACGGTGCCGTAAGCTTCTATGCGAACGTGGTCTTTTGTTACGCGTGTCCCGCCAATGAGTGAGGTTTGTCCTTTATCTCCTGACCTGGTATATATTTTCATTCTTTCTGATTTTGAACTGTGTCACTTTCAACTAATCCATCCATCAAACGAACGATTCGCCTTGCGTGTTGGGCAATGTCCTCTTCGTGCGTCACGAGAATTACGGTATTCCCATTTTGATGGATTTCATCGAATAACGCCATTATTTCATAAGATGTTTTGGAATCGAGGTTTCCTGTTGGCTCATCTGCCAAAATTATGGATGGTTTATTTACGAGTGCACGAGCTACTGCAACACGTTGGCGTTGCCCGCCAGAAAGCTCATTTGGCTTGTGATCCATGCGATCCTTTAAACCAACTAGTTCGAGAACTTCCTGAGCTCTTTCGTTTCGGTCAGATCGCTTCATGCCAGCATAAACGAGAGGCAGAGCTACGTTGTCAAGAGCCGAATACCGCGGGAGAAGGTTGAATGTTTGAAAAACAAAACCGATTTCCTTGTTGCGGATTTCTGCTAGCTCATCATCTGTCAATTGGCTTACTTGCTGGCTGTTTAAGATATACTCACCGCGAGTGGGGGTGTCTAAACAGCCCAAAATGTTCATGAGTGTTGATTTTCCAGAGCCTGAAGGCCCCATCAATGCAACGTACTCATTTTTGTCGATAGTCAAAGAAACAGATTGAAGCGCTTTTACGAGTTGGTTTCCAATACTGTATTCTCGTGCTATTTCCCTTACTTCAATGATTTTCTCCATATTGTGAACAAATGTAATGGGCTCTGACCGATAGAAAATAAAAAATACACAAGCGGTTGAAATAATGCTTAAGCGCATTGGAGTTGATTTGTTTCGGCTACTTTTGCGCGACTTATGAAAATCGATTTTAGCAATAAAGTAGTTCAGTGGGTAACGCTGATTTTCCTGGCCTTCATTTGGGGATCATCTTTCATCCTCATGAAGAAAGGACTCATTTCGTTTACTCCTGAAGAGATAGCTTCCTATCGAGTGTTTTGTGTGGCTCTTGTTCTTTCTCCATTTGCTGTGAAATACTTTGGTTATTTGAGAGGGAAGCGTTTTTGGGTGTTTTTCCTGGCCGGGATTTTTGGGAGTTTACTGCCGTATTTTTTGTTCGTAAAAGCGCAAACGAATATAGACAGTTCACTCAGTGGTATCCTCAACTCTACAACACCTATTTTTACATTGATACTCGCTGTTCTCGTTTTTAAACAAACGTTTAAGCCGATGAGTATTTTGGGGGTGATTGCCGGGTTTGTAGGTGCAGCCGGACTCATAGCTTTTAGGTCAGATTCATTTGATTTGGGGTCTTTTTCTCTGTACGCGATTTTACCTGTTATTGCAGCTTCGAGTTATGGTGTAAATGTGAACCTGATTAAAATGTATTTGCAGGATGTACGCCCAATGGCGGTTACCTCATTGTCTTTTTTTACAGTTGGAATAATCGCTGGAGTTTACCTTTTTGGATTTACTGATTTTGTCGATAAACTCGCTGTTGGTAGCACAGAAACGTACAAAAGTCTTGGCTTCGTGACAATTCTGGCAGTTGTTGGTACGGCTCTTTGCGTCTATATTTTCAATATGTTGATCAAAGAAACGAGTGCTTTATTTGCATCGAGTGTCACCTATATGATTCCGGTATTTGCTATCTTTTGGGGTGTACTTGACGGTGAAAACTTTAACGCGATACAGGCCGTTTTTGCAGCTGTTATTTTATTAGGTGTGAGCCTGATTAATAGCAATCGCAAATTTAAAAGGTCTAAGTAGTTGCTAACAAGGAGAAAATATTTATTTTTGCACCCCTTTTACAATAAAAAGTAACAGTTAAAATTTAATTGAGATGTACGCAATTGTAGAAATAGCAGGGCAGCAGTTTAAGGTTGAGAAAGATCAACAGCTCTTTGTACATCGTTTAGAGAATAAAGAAGGTGAAAGCGTATCTTTTGATCGCGTTCTTCTTATCGACAACGATGGAAAAGTGAATGTTGGCGCCCCAGCTATCAGCGGAGCTTCAGTTACCGCAAAAGTGCTCGAGCACATGAAAGGCGACAAAACAATCGTCTTTAAAAAGAAGCGCAGAAAAGGCTATAAGAAGAAAAAAGGCCATCGTCAGTATTTGACTTCAATCCAGGTTGAGTCAATCAGCGAAAAAGGCGGTGCCAAAAAAGCTGCTAAAGCTAAGCCGGCAGAAGAAAAGAAAGAAACTAAGGCTAAAAAAGAAGAGGGTTCTGAAAAGAAAGCTTCTACCGCCAAAAAGACTACTGCTAAGAAGTCGACTGGTGAGAAAAAGTCTACCTCTACTTCTGCTAAAAAGTCGACAAGTACTAAAAAGGCTTCAAAAGATTCAGCTAAGAAACCATCTTCTACAAAAGCTAAAAGTACTTCAACGAAGAAATCAACTTCAACTAAAAAAGAAGATAAAGAATAAAACAGTAAACCTCATTCATTATGGCACATAAAAAAGGTGTAGGTAGTACTAAAAACGGTCGCGAGTCGGAATCGAAACGACTCGGTGTTAAAATATATGGCGGACAAGATGCCAAAGCCGGGAATATCATCGTTCGTCAAAGAGGAACTAAACATCGTCCAGGTGAAAATGTAGGAATGGGTAAAGATCACACTCTTTTCGCATTGACCGATGGCGTTGTTAAATTTCAACGTAGAAAAGGAAATAAATCCTTCGTTTCTGTAGAAAATGAAGCGTAGTTGAAATAATTTATTTTTTGAGAAATCCCGGTCGCTTTGATCGGGATTTTTTTGTTTACACCCCCAAAGGGATTGGAATAACTCCTATTAATCTTAATTTTACAGCAAAATACTTACCATGCTTCAACTGAGCTATATCAGAGATAACGCAAAAGAAATCATCGAACGATTAAAAGTTAGAAACTTTGATGGTCAGGAGGTGATCGATAATATCGTGAGCCTGGATAAAGAGCGCAGAGAAACTCAAACGAAACTCGATACTGAACAGGGAGAGATGAACAAAATCTCCAAAAAAATAGGGGAGCTGTTCAAAGCTGGAAAACGAGATGAAGCAGAAGAGTACAAAGCCAAAACAGGTGAGCTCAAAGAAGCAGTAAAGGAACATCACACGAAGCTGAATGAGATTGACGAAAAGCTTCAGGAGTTGCTCTACCAGGTTCCGAATGTGCCTAACAAAATGGTTCCTGCCGGGAAAAGCGATGCTGACAATGAAATAATCGAAGAGATAGGCGAAAAGCCAACTTACGATTTTGAACCTAAGCCTCACTGGGATTTGGCAAAAGAGTTTGAATTAATCGATTTTGAGCTCGGTAATAAAATTACCGGTGCCGGATTTCCATTATACACAGGAAAAGGTGCCCGATTGCAAAGAGCGCTGAAAGAGTTTTTTCTCAATGAAGCGATTGAAGCCGGTTATGTTGAAGTAATGCCTCCGCTTCTCGTGAATGAGGATACAGGAAAGGGAACCGGTCAGCTTCCCGATAAGGAAGGGCAGATGTATCATACCGAGCTCGATCATCTCTTTCTCATTCCAACTGCTGAGGTTCCGATCACGAATATTTACCGCGATGTAATTATCAAAGAAAAGAAGTTCCCGATCAAGCATTGTGGCTACACACCATGTTTTAGACGTGAAGCCGGATCATACGGAAAAGACGTTCGCGGATTGAATCGCCTGCATCAGTTCGATAAAGTGGAAATCGTTCAGGTTACTCATCCTGATAAGTCTTATGAAGCTTTGGATGAAATGGTGAGTTACGTGCGCTCTATCATTGAAAAACTCGACTTGCCCTATCGCGTTGCCAGGCTTTGTGGCGGAGATTTAGGATTTACATCGGCCTTGACCTATGACATGGAGGTTTACAGTGCTGCTCAAGATAAATGGCTTGAAGTGAGTTCAATCTCAAATTTTGAAACATTCCAGGCCAACAGGCTAAAAGCGAGATTCAAAGATAAAAACGGAAAAATGCAGTTGGCTCATACACTCAACGGATCGGCACTTGCTTTTCCACGCATACTCGCTGCTATTTTAGAGAATAATCAAACAAAGGACGGAATAAAGATACCAAAAGCACTCGTGCCTTTTACAGGCTTTGATAAAATTTAAGAAGATGATAAAAACAACACTTTTTGCAGTTTTAGGGATTCTTGTGATGGCTTGCACTTCAAATGTAAACCAGGAGCAGATCAAAAAAATCGATAGTTTAATTGTAACGCTAGAGCATTCTCAAAAAAGAATGGATAGTCTCGATTTTGAAGAAATAGCTGAGAAGAAAGAAAAGATTGAGGAACACATACATTTTATCCAAAAGAATTACCGCGATACCATGTCAAAGTATTTAGCCGATAATTTGAGCGAGTACAAAATGACAGAGGAAGAGATCAAGAAAATAGTTCTCGACAATCGCGAGAAAGTTGAAATGGAACTCGAAAAGTCTATTGAACAACTTCAAAATTTGAAAGCTGATATCCGAAACAACCTGCTCGAGGAAGAACAGGCAAAAGCGTATTACGCTGATGAAGAAGATGCAGCAAAGAAGATGAATCAGGCAACAGATAAAGTTGTGAAATCGTACCATCGATCACAAAAAAGGTTTAAAATCTTTTACCCGGTTGCCGATTCACTCATTACACAACTCAACCGCAAGGGAATCCGTTAACTAATGCATGGTAAGATTTAGTATCATCCTTCTTCTGCTATTTGTCACGGTCAGAACCACAGTAGCTCAAACCCAGGACCGGCAGCTTGCCGATCAGTACTTTGCTGATGGCGAGTATAGCAAAGCAGCCATGTACTACGAAAAACTCTACGATGATACTGATCAGCCCTTTTATTTGAAAAGACTGGCACTTTGCCGATTCAATGTAGAAGATTACGATGAAGCAGAAAGCCTTCTGAAAAAGGCATCGCGTAAAATGCCTAACGATCTGGATTTATTGATCACCCTGGGGCAGGCTTACAAAAGACAAGATGACGATCGAAGAGCTCAAAAATCATGGGATGATGTTATCAAAGGGCTCGGCAACAACCGGAGTGAAATCATCAATGTAGCTGATAAGTTCACTAAAATTGGCGAATACCAGTACGCACTTCAGGCTTACGAAAAAGGCAAGAAAAACATACGAGGGTTTTACGTTTTCAATTCGCGAATAGCCGAGTTGTATGGCCAAATGGGCCAAAACGATAAAATGATAGAGCTCTACCTCGAGCTCATCGAGAAAAACCCATCCTATCAGCGGAGCGTTCAGGTGAGGTTGAGCAGAATCATCGACTTTGAAGAAGATCAAATGATCGTGGAAACGTTACGCCAGGAGTTGCTCAAGAAAGTTCAGGACAACCCTGATAAGCCCATTTTTGCGGAAATGTTGATTTGGATGTTTCTCCAGAAAAGTGATTTTTACGGAGCTTATGCCCAGGCTAAGGCCCTCGATCGCAGGCTTGATGAAAATGGGTCCAGACTCATGTCACTTGCCAATGTTGCGCGCAACAACAAAAAGTTTGATGTAGCTCGTGATGCACTTAAATACGTGGTCAAAAAAGGAAAAAAGAATCAGTATTACGATCGCGCTTTGCAGGAATATTTAACGGTAAGTAAACTGCACCTTGATTTTGATCCGCAAACCGCAACTGAAAAATACAGTCAATTAAAAGAAGAATACCTCGATGCTATCGGTCAATGGTCAGAACCTAACTTAATTGCATCGTCATCAATCGAACTGGCCGAGATTGAAGCATATCAGCTCAACGATCTCGACACGGCAATTTCGAGGCTTGAAAATAATTTGGATAACCTCACAATGAGCGATAGGAATGTGGCTCTGACCAAAATAAAGCTGGGCGATTTCCTGGTCGTGAAGAACCAGGTGTGGGATGCCGCGTTGTATTACATGCAAGCCGAAAAAGCTTTTAAATACGATGAGCTTGGAGACAGGGCGAAATTCAAAGCAGCCAAAATCTATTACTACACGGGAGAGTTTGATTATGCTCGATCACAGCTCGATGTATTGAAAGGATCAACATCAAAGCTGATCGCAAATGATGCCATGTATTTGTCAAATCTGATCAACGACAACTCAATCATCGACACAACTTTTAAACCCATGGAGATGTTTGCCCGTGCCGATTTACTCCTGGAACAAAAGAAGTTCTCTAAAGCATTTGCCACCCTCGATAGTATTGATGCTGAATACCCCGGTCATTCGCTCCAGGATGATATTTTGATGAAGCGCTATGAGCTCAATAAGAAAATGGGAGAATACCAGGAGTCGGCTCAAAACCTTGAAAAGCTTATCAAAAACTATTCAGATGATATTTTAGGGGATGATGCGCACTTCAAACTCGCTGAGCTTTACGAACATCATCTGAATAATGAAGACAGGGCACGCGAACTCTACCAAAAAATTTTAACAGATTACTCGGGGAGTTTGTACGTGGTTGAAGCGCGTAAGCGATTTAGGAAATTAAGAGGAGATTCAACAACTGAGGAATTATGATTATTTACAACGTAACGATTAAGATCGATAAAGAAGTAGAGAACGACTGGTACAAGTACATGGTTACTCAACACATTCCTGATGTAATGAGTACCGGTAAGTTTAAGGAGTACCGCCTGTCAAAAGTCATGGTTGATGATGGAGAAGGAACAAATTATTCTATCCAGTATTTGTGTTCTGATATGAAGACGCTGGAAGATTACCAAAACAACCATGCTCAATCGCTTCAGGAAGAGCACACTGAACGGTACAAAGATAAATTTGTAGCATTCAGAACCCTGCTCGAGGTCGTTGACCACAACTCAAAAATTGAATGACAAAACGCGTAAGACCAAAGAAGTTTTTAGGTCAGCACTTTCTCAAAGACCTTTCAGTAGCCCAACGAATTGCTGATTCTCTATCGCTCGATGGCTACAGTAGAGTTTTGGAAGTTGGGCCGGGAATGGGAGTTCTCACAAAGTATCTTTTAGAACGGCCTCTTGACCTCACCGTAATCGAACTCGATCGTGAATCGGTTCCATATTTAAGAAATCACTTTCCCCAGCTTGAAGAAAACATCATTGAAGGAGACTTTTTGCGTTTTCCGGTCGATCAGGTTTTCAAGGAACAATTTGCTTTAATCGGAAATTACCCGTACAATATTTCCAGTCAGATCCTTTTCAAAGCTCTGGAACACCGCGATTTGATTGTGGAAATTGGCGGAATGTTTCAGCGTGAAGTTGCCCAACGAGTAGCGTCAAAGCCGGGCTCAAAAGTTTATGGCGTCATCAGTGTATTGATTCAGGCTTACTATGATGTGGAATATTTGTTCACCGTTGATGAAGGAGCTTTTAATCCGCCACCAAAGGTCAAGTCTGGAGTTATCTTGTTGAGAAGGAAAGAAAATCAAAACTTAGGTTGTGATGAAAAGCTGTTCAAACGCATTGTGAAAATGGCTTTCAATCAGAGACGGAAAACGATTAGGAACTCACTTAAGGCTCTGACCGGAAAGGAATTTGAAAATGAATTTTTGAAACAACGCCCTGAACAACTATCGGTAGATGATTTTGTTAAATTAACCAGAGAAATAGAAAAACTACAGCTATGAATGTTTTATTTGTAGATACTGTTCACCCTGCTTTGTGGCAGGACTTAACAAAAAGCGGATTCAATTGTATTGATGGAACTTACTGGGATAGAGATGAGGTTTTGAGTGCTTTGAATGATGTTCAGGGTATTGTGATTAGGAGTAAGTTCAAGATCGATGAAGAGTTCCTCGAAAAAGCAAAAGACTTACGATTTATTGCCAGGAGTGGTTCTGGACTAGAAAACATAAACCTGGAATTGACTGATGAAAAAGGGGTTAAGGTTTTTAATTCACCAGAAGGCAACTGTGATGCAGTAGCTGAACATGCAATGGCGATGTTGCTTTCGCTCTTTACTAATTTGGTCAGATCCGATAGAGAAGTACGCGAAGGACATTGGTACCGCGAAGAAAACAGGGGTATAGAACTGGGAGGAAAAACGGTTGGAATCATCGGATACGGACACACGGGTCAGGCTTTTGCGAAGCGACTATCTTCATTTGGCTGTGAAGTACTGGCTTATGATAAATATAAAAGCGGTTTTGGATCTGACCATGTGAAAGAAGTATCGTATGAAGATATTCTAGAGAAATCAGACATCATCAGTTTTCATGTTCCATTGACTGAAGACACCCGTTACTTAGCTGATAGAAGGTTTTTTTCTCAATCGAGAAAAGCGGTTTATTTGATCAATACATCACGCGGAGAAATCGTCAATACTGATCACCTTGTTGAAGCACTAAAGGGAGGCTTGATTATGGGAGCTTGCCTTGATGTTTTAGAATATGAAAAGTCGAGCTTTGAAAACATCGATCACAAAAAGCTACCCGATTCATTTAAGCACCTGACCGAAAGTGATCAGGTAGTTTTGAGTCCGCACATAGCAGGCTGGACCTTTGAATCTTACGAGCGTCTTTCTACAGTTTTAGCTACTAAGATTTTAGCCGAGTATAAATAACTCTTACCTCATCAAAACGCGCAGTGTACTGCGCGTTTTTTGTTCCAGTAAGATTTTTCGATTTGAAGTGAGTTTTTTGAAAATCTCATCGTTAAAGTGCCTTATTGTTAAGAGCTCTAGCCCTTTATTGTAAAGGATTTGGTAACGTTTTGATAATTCTTCAATGAGCTCATTCAACTGAAATGAGTTTTCATCAATGCTTACAGAAAAGTTGATCGCAGAGTTTTGCATCATGTTGATCTTTACTCTGAATCGTGCAAATTCCTCAAAAATATCACTCAGGTGATCTTCAACGATGAAAGAAAAATCACGGGTAGAAATTGACACCAATCTTTGATCTGTCCGGATAATAAAAGATGGTACAGTGTCATCATTGCTGTTTGAGCTATCGATAAGTGTTCCAGGCTCACTGAAATTTTTAAAAGACCTCACGTAAAGTGGTATCTTTTTATTCTGAAGTGGCTGAATTGTTTTAGGGTGAATAACTGAAGCACCGTAGTAGGCCAACTCAATAGCCTCTTTGTAAGATATGTGATTTAAAAGAGTCGTTTCTTTAAAGTTTTTTGGATCTGCGTTGAGTACTCCCGGCACATCTTTCCAAATTGTGACACTCTGTGCCTGTAATGCGTAAGCAAAAATAGAAGCTGAATAGTCAGATCCCTCTCTACCGAGTGTGGTAGGGTTTAGCGCATCAGCCCCCGCAATGAAGCCCTGCGTTACAGCAACTGGTGAAGCCGAGTTATTCAAAAACTGAGCAATGGTATTTGCCACCTGAATCTCAGTTCTTTTCCAATCTACATTAGCTGATTTATATTGATAATCGGTTTTGATAATTTCGCGTGCATCAAACCATTGATTATCGATTTTTTGAGATCTGAGATATTCGCTGAAAATTTTGGTACTCAAAAGCTCACCGTATGGAACCAGTTGATCATATAGATAATCGGGCTTAGCCGTATTTCCATTATCAATTATTTCATAAACCTGTTCGCTCAATGACTCTATTTCATTGTGAATTTGGACTTCTGAATCAAAAAGGGCATTTATTATCTCGAGGTGATCATCAAGAATTTGTTTGAAAATAGCACGAGCATTCTTCCTGTTTTTTAAAACCTCAAAGAGCACACGCTCCATGGCGTTAGTCGTTTTACCCATCGCGCTCACCACAATGAGAAGAGGGCCACTGCCTTCTTCTCTTGCGATTTGTACAGCATTTTTAACCGACTCAGCATCTCTAACCGATGCACCTCCAAACTTGAAAACTCTCATACAACAAAAATGGAATAAGTTTAGGAAATAGAAATGTGTAAAAATTGAGCTATAGCTAATAAAATTCGGATAGTTTATTACTTTTATGCAGAATTTTGAAAAACCTTCATATATGAATATCAAAGGAATACTACTGGGAGCGGCTGGTTTGGTTATATCAGCCTCACTTTTTGCACAGTCAGAACCGAACAAGCCATCTTACGAAAATGTCGTATATCAGGCTAACGGGAATTATTATATTCAAAAATCTTTACCACTTTACCTAAAATTCTCAACCACCCCGGATGGAAAAAACTATCCTTTAAAAAGTAAAAGCCACCCTTCTGATGCGAATCCTTTGTATCTCGATACTGAAGGAATAAATTACATTAGGAGTAAATGGGCAGTTGACCCAGAAACCGGTGATCCGGTTAGGCCACAGCGTGAAGTCCTAATGGAAGTTTATGCTGATGGAATTTCTCCTCGCACAACATTGCGTTTTTCCGGAGCACCTAAGTATGTAAAAGGTGGAACCGTTTATTATGGAAAGGGGCTCAACTTTAGTTTGTCTGCCCGAGACGGTGTTTCTGGTGTAAAAGAAACACAGTATGCATTGGGTGGAGGTTACTCAAAGTATTCAAATGAAGTGGCGGCTAATAATGAAGGAGCTCAAACGCTGTATTATTACTCTGCAGATAATGTAGGAAATGCTGAAGATACACGTTCATCAGATTTTACTGTCGATTTATCGGCACCATCTTCAAGTCACTCTATTGATGGGATAACACACAATGAAAATATTCTGGCCCCAAGCACGGTATTCAATCTATCTTCTTCTGACAACTTAGCCGGAGTGAAGGTGACGCGTTATTCATTCGACAATGGATCTGACCGTAATTATCCCGGCAGAATTACAATGGCAGGTTTAAAGGATGGTAATCACACTTTGTATTACTATGCTGAGGATAATGTTGACAACACGGCAACTAAAAAGTCTTTTAAGTTTTACCTCGACAGAATTGCACCAGAAGTGAATTCTAAAGTTGTAGGTGATCAGTATAAAGGAAAGTATTTATATGTGTCACCTCGCACAAAAGTGAACTTGACTGCTAGCGACAATAAAGCCGGTGTGAAAAATATCTATTACCGTATTGATGGTGGTAACCGAAATACTTTTTCAAGTGACTTCAATATTCCAAATAAGCTGGGTACGCACAGTGTTAAGTACGATGCGAATGATAATGTTGAAAATCTTTCAACTAATCATTACTTAAATGTTTACATGGATAACAAGTCACCAGAGACTGGTATTAAATACGGCAATCCGCAATTCTTTGATCGCGACACACTATTTATCACAAGTGAAACGGAAGTGACACTTTTCAAAAGTGATGTTGGATCAGGGGTTAAATCTACAAAGTACAGTATTGACGGAGGTGGAGAGAAAGATTACTCTACTTTTACAATACCCGGTGAAGGCTATCATACCACTGCATTCTATTCTACTGATAATGTGAATAACAAAGAGTCGAAAAAGACGAGTAATGTATTTGTAGATAATACTGCTCCTGATATTTTCGTGAATTTCAGCATTGATCCTATCGGAAAGAAAGGTGACAAAAACATTTATCCTAATTACGTGAGGATGTATGTTGGAGCTACTGATAAGCACACTGGTACGAAACAACTTTTCTACTCAATTGATGGAGAGCCTCTACGTCAATACTCGAGTCCGCAAACACTTGATATCTCTGAGTTGAGCAGATTTAGAAAGAAGAAGAAGTATGAAGTGAAAGTTGTAGCTCGCGATATGCTGGGTAACGAATCTGAAGAAACTTTTGAATTCTACGTAGGCAGACAGGACTAAGCTTCTTTACATATTATACCAAACAGAAAAGGCATCTTAATCAGATGCCTTTTTGTTTTTTATATCGGTTGACTTTTTCTCTTTTTTATCGAGATCAGGAGGGTCAATCATGTCTTTTTTCACAAAAGCAAACGGATACTCTTTTTGTACTTCTATCAAAGCACCCTCAGCTTCAACTTTGGATCTGAAATTACCCACATTGATTTCAAAGTTAGGGTAGCTCCAAACTAAATTAGCCGGAATGTTAGGGAACTTTGAGCGAAATTCAAGTTGTTTTTCCCTGGCCTTTTGTTTGCTATTGGCTCCACTTCCTGAATAAACTTCAATTCTAAAGCCATCCATTTTCTTTTTCTCTAAAGTGTGTTGGTCGTAGTACCTTGATAGCTTATCGAGTTTTTCAGTAGTTTCTAAAGAAATAGAATCTTGATCGAGGTGAATTGTGTCTTTTATTTTTTGGTCAGATCCATTCCAATTGAGCGTATTTTGGGGCATAACGTCAATTGTGAAAAACAAAAAAACGGAAAAAAGCAATACCGAATATCTGGTAATTAACATGAGATGATTGTTTTAGTAAAGTTTGTAACGAAGAATGTTTAGCTAAAGTAAAATATTCATGATGAAAATATGTAATTTAGAAGGAGTCTAAATTAAATTCGAGTAATTCTTTTTTTTAGGCTTTGTTAACAGGAGTTAAGCCTTTCTGCTATTTTTGCCCTTAAAATCTAGGGAAGAAAAAGCCTATCAAAGGTCATAAATTATTGGTAATGAGTAGATTTTATTCTAAAATCGGCAATGTTAAGGTGATGATGCACGCATGCGTGCTTTCTTTATTTATAGCCTTATCACTTCAGGTGGAAGCCCAGGACGGCAAGAAGCTATTCAGAGGAAACTGTGCCTCGTGTCACAAGTTGGAAGGGAAGTTAGTAGGGCCGGCTTTGAGTGGCGTTCAGGATCGATGGGATAGTAAAGAAAATCTCATAGCCTGGATTCAAAACTCTCAGCAATACCTTTCTGATAACCCTGGTGATGATTATGCTCACGGTTTATATGAAGAGTATAACAAGTCGGTTATGCCGGCTATGCCGTTAGACGAAGCGCAGGTAAATGCGATTCTTGATTATATCGCTAATCCTTCAGCTGGTGAAGAAAAAGAAGCCGGTGGCGGAGAAAAACAAATGGTTGCTGCACAGGATTCGGGTGAGGATTACACACTCTACTGGATGCTTGGCTTCCTCGTGGTATTGCTTATCGTTATCAAGGTACTTCTCGATGTTAAGCGTTCAGTTAAACATCTACTTTATGATGTTAAAGGTGACGATGGATTTGAGAAAGACGGTGAGGTAAAAGATTTCAACTGGTCAACAAAAGACAGGTTGCAGCATTGGGCTGGTCGCAACAAGGTTGTAGTGGCGCTAATGGGTGTCGTAGTTCTTGTTGTGGTTCTGAATGTTGTTTGGCAGGGTCTTTTAGGAATTGGTGTTTATGAAGGATATGCTCCGGAGCAACCGATTAAATTCTCTCACAAAATTCACGCTGGCGACAACGAAATCTCTTGTGTTTATTGTCACCACGCAGCAGAAAAAGGAAAGCATTCTAATATTCCTTCAGCTATGCTTTGTATGAATTGCCACGAAGGTATTCAGGAAGGTAGCCGCTGGGGAACTGAAGAAATATCTAAGATATATGAAGCAGTAGGTTACAATACTGAAACTGCTGAATATGATAAGCCTAAAAAACCAATTAAGTGGGTTCGTATTCACAACCTCCCAGATCTTGCTTACTTCAATCACTCTCAGCACGTAGTGGCTGGTGAAATTGAGTGCCAGGAGTGTCATGGTCCGGTTGAAACTTACGATTACCCAATGAAACAATACGCACCGCTCACAATGGGCTGGTGTATTAACTGTCACCGCGAAACTGAAGTGAAGATGAATGGTAACGATTACTATGATGATCTTCATGCTGAACTTGTTGAGAAATACAAGGAAGAAGGAATTGATAAGTTTACGGTTGAACAGATCGGTGGTTTAGAATGTGCTAAGTGCCATTATTAATTATTATTGACTTTTAGTTTTACGCAATATGAGCAATTCAAGAACATACTGGAACAGTCTCGAGCAATACAACAACGATCCTGAGTTTGTTAAAAACGCACAACGGGAATTTGCTGAAGATTTACCGGTAGATGAATTCTTATCAAAAGAAGAGGCAAGCCAGTCTTCTACAACGAGAAGAGACTTTTTGAAATTTGTTGGCTTTAGCGTTGCAGCGGCAACAGTCGCTGCCTGTGAAACGCCAGTAACAAAGTCTATTCCTTATGTAGTGAAACCTGAGGAAATAGTTCCCGGTGTGGCTAATTATTACGCTTCAACATTTTTCGATGGTGTTGATTTCGCAAATGTTTTAGTAAAAACACGTGAAGGTCGACCAATTCATATTGAAGGAAACAAGCTTTCGCCAATCAATAAAGGCGGACTTCATGCGAGGGTAAACTCATCAGTTCTTTCACTCTACGATTCTGGCAGACTACAGGGGCCAACGCTAAAAGGTGAAAGTGCAAGCTGGGAGAAAGTGGATTCAGCAGTAGCTTCTAAATTGGACTCGGTCAGAGCCAATGGCGGAACTGTTCGATTCCTCACATCATCATACATCTCGCCATCAGGTAAGAAGGCAATTGGCAAATTGAAAGATAGTCTCGGTGAAAATGCTGATTTTAAATCAGTAACTTACGATGCTTATTCTTATGCTGGAATGCGTTACGCAAATGAGGAGAGTTTTGGAAAAGCAATGATCCCTCAATACCACTTTGATAAAGCTAAAGTGATTGTAAGTTTTGGAGCTGACTTCCTTACAAATTGGTTGTCACCAATTGAATTTGCTAAACAATATTCTGAAAGACGTAATCCGTCTAAAGACTGGATGAGTCGACATTATCAATTTGAATCTAACTTTTCAGTAACTGGTACTAATGCTGATGTAAGAGGTGCTGTGAAATCATCTCAACTTGGCCTCTCGGTTATTGCTCTTTACAATGAGCTTGCAAAGAAAGCCGGAGCAGCTACAGTTTCAATGAAAAAGTTTGATGACGATAATAACGTTTCAGACAAAATCAAAACGGCTGCAAATGAGTTGTGGTCTAATAAAGGCAATTCACTTGTAGTTTCAGGGTCTAACGATAAAGATACTCAGGTTGTGATCAACGCGATCAATGACTTGTTAGGCTCTTACGGCAAAACAATTGATCCTAAAACAGAAGTTTACCTCAAGCAAAGTGATGATAAAGCTTTTGTTGAATTGGTAAATGAATTGAAGAGCGGATCTGTAGATGTGTTGTTCATCAATGGTACAAACCCTGTTTACTCTGCACCCGCATCACTTGGTTTTGATAAAGCGCTTTCAAAGGCAGGAATGGCTGTATCGTTTGCTGACAGGCTTGAAGAGACAGCTTCAAGCTGTACTGTTAACGCTACTCCTCATCATTACCTCGAGTCATGGAATGACTTCAATCCTAAAAAAGGATTATACAGCATTTCTCAGCCTACTATACGCCCATTATTCAATACTCGCCAAATGGAAGATAGTATGTTATTGTGGGCTGGTGAAAAAGATACTTATTACGATTTCATTCGTAAAAACTGGGAAAAAGATCTGCTGTCTAAGCAATCTAAATATTCATACTTTGATTCATTCTGGAACTCGGCTGTACACGATGGCTTGATTGAAGTCGAAAGTTCTGCCGGTTCTGACAGTGAGGAAAACAGCTCAATGACGTTCAACGCTGATGTGGCTAAGAGCGCATCAGCGGTTTCTAACGCTTCAAAATCTTCAAACTGGGATGTTGAATTGTACATGGAAACATCAATGGGAGTTGGTAATCACGCTAATAACCCATGGCTGCAAGAACTTCCACACCCGGTAAGTAAAGTTACCTGGGATAACTACATTGCCATGAATCCTGAAGATATGATGGATGAAAATGGTAATGAGATTTATCCTATTAAAATTGCCGAAAAGTATCCTGCTAAAACAGCTAAGGTTACTGTAAACGGCAAAACTGTTGAGCTTCCTGTAATCGCACTTCCGGGTCAGCGTAAAGGAACAGTTTCAATCGCGCTTGGTTATGGTAGAACAAAAGCTGGTAAGGTTATCCTTCAGGGCGATCAAAAAGCCGGGGGCCAAAAAACAATTGGTGCTAACGTTTTCCCATTTGTTGAGGTTGTGAACGGAACAATGCAATACGTAGCTTCTGGTGCATCAATTGAACCTACAGGTACTGAGTATCCAATTGGTTCAACGCAAATTCACGATACCATGATGGGTAGAAAAATCGTGAATGAAACTTCATTGAAAACATATAACAAACACGGGAAAAGTGTTTGGAATCCTGATATTGAAATAGCGAATGCATACGGTAAAAAAACACCTGTGCAAAAGCTCGATATGTGGAATGATCATGATCTTAAGATTGGTCACCACTGGGGAATGACGATTGACCTAAATGCATGTATCGGTTGTGGTGCTTGTGTGATTGGTTGTAACTCTGAAAATAATGTGCCGGTTGTTGGAAAGGATGAAGTTCGCAGAACAAGAACGATGTCCTGGTTGAGAATTGACCGCTACTTCAGTTCAAACATGACGAAACCAAAAGCCAAAGAAGAAGGTGTTGGTAAAATCGACATGTACGCTGAGATGGAAGTTCCATCTGAGTACCCTGAAGCAGTTTATCAACCGGTAATGTGCCAGCACTGTAATCACGCTCCTTGTGAGACTGTTTGTCCGGTTGCTGCAACTACACACAGTAATGAGGGCCTTAACCAGATGACTTATAACCGTTGTATCGGTACACGTTACTGCGCGAATAACTGCCCATATAAAGTGCGTAGATTCAACTGGTTTAACTACAAAGCTGACTACAAATTCACTGGTGTTAATCCATCTCAGGATGATCTTGGTAAAATGGTACTAAACCCTGATGTTACGGTCAGAGCCAGAGGTGTTATGGAAAAATGCTCTTTCTGCGTTCAACGTATCCAGGATGGTAAACTCAACGCCAAAAAAGAAGGTCGTCCAGTAAAAGATGGAGAGGTTACAACTGCTTGTGCAACGGCATGTCCAACGAATGCTATTCAGTTTGGTGATCTCAATGACGACAATTCACAGGTGAATGAAATATCGAATTCTGACCGCTCATATAATCTCCTTCAGGAAATTGGAACTAAGCCTAATGTATTTTACATGACGAAAGTTCGCAATGTCGATGAAGAGCGAGTAAGTGAAGCTGTAAAAAGTCACGGTGGATCATCACACGGCCATGAAGGTGAAGGGTCACAAGGTCATGGTGAAAAAGAGCACAACGGACACGAAGCATAATTTGAATAAGTACATACATCATTAAATAGTGATATAGATGGTTAAAGAAGCAGAAGTACGGGAGCCGCTAATTTTAGGTAAGGATGTTACTTACCACAAGATTACGGAAGAAGTATGCGCTCCTGTAGAAGGGCGAGCAAATAAGTTATGGTGGTTTATATTCACCATGTCTTTACTCCTTGGTTTATGGGGCCTGGGTAGTATTACTTATACTATCGGCCGAGGTATTGGAGTATGGGGATTGAATACTACCGTTGGTTGGGCCTGGGATATTACCAACTTCGTATGGTGGGTTGGTATTGGTCACGCAGGAACGCTGATTTCAGCTGTGTTGTTGTTGTTCCGCCAGAAATGGAGAATGGCGATTAACCGTGCAGCTGAGGCAATGACAATTTTTGCCGTTATGATGGCTGCTTTGTTCCCTGGAATTCACATGGGACGTATTTGGATGTCATATTGGGTTCTTCCTATTCCAAACCAATTTGGTTCGCTATGGGTGAATTTTAACTCTCCACTCTTGTGGGATGTTTTTGCGATATCAACATACTTCTCTGTATCACTGGTGTTTTGGTATATTGGTCTTATTCCTGATTTCGCTACTATTCGTGACAGAGCTACAGGGCCAATTGCCAAGAAGATCTACTCTATTCTCAGTTTTGGATGGACAGGTAACGCAAAAGCGTGGATACGATTTGAGGAAGTTTCACTGGTTTTAGCCGGACTTGCAACTCCGCTTGTATTCTCTGTACACTCGATTGTATCAATGGACTTTGCAACCTCGGTTATTCCCGGATGGCACACGACAATATTCCCTCCTTACTTCGTTGCCGGTGCAATCTTCTCAGGGTTTGCTATGGTACAAACACTGCTCTTGATTTCGAGAAAAGTATTGAATTTTGAACGTTACATTACGATTCAGCATATTGAGTTGATGAATGTTGTAATTGTTGTTACAGGTTCTATGGTGGGTACAGCATATCTATCAGAGCTATTCATTTCGTGGTACTCAGGTGTTGAATACGAATCATACGCATTCCTCAATCGCGCAACTGGTCCATATGCATGGTCTTACTGGATTATGATGACCTGTAATGTAATTACTCCACAGTTTTTTTGGTTCAAAAAATTGAGAAGAAGTCTTACAGTATCATTTATTCTCTCGATTTTCGTAAACATCGGTATGTGGTTTGAGCGATTTGTGATTATTGTAACATCACTACACCGTGATTACATTCCATCAAACTGGTCCTGGTTTCACCCAACATGGGTTGATATTGGGGTTTTCGTTGGAACGATAGGTTTGTTCTTTACTTTATTCCTGCTCTTTACAAGGTTCTTCCCTGTATTGGCATTGAATGAATTGAAGAGTATTTTGAAAGTTTCTGGTGAATCTTACCGTGATGGTAACAAGCCTGAAAAAGAAAATGAAGAGTTAGCAGCTTAATTTGGATCTGACCATGACAAAAGAAAAATACTTATACGGTTTATACAACGATGATGAACTCCTGGTAGATGGCATCAAGCATGTTCAATCTAAGGGGATTAAGGTAAATGATGCTTATTCGCCATTTCCTGTTCACGGTTTAGAAGACGTTCTTGGAATTAAATGGACGAGATTAGCAATTGCTGCGTTCTTGTTTGGTCTTACCGGACTGGCGCTTTCTATGCTTGCCATCAATTATTTCATGATTATTGACTGGCCAATGAATATTGGTGGTAAGCCGAGTTTTAATTTCTATGAGAACCTGCCGGCTTTTGTGCCAATTATTTTTGAATTTACTGTATTGTGTGCAGCTCACGGTATGGCAATTACTTATTTCTTTAGAAATATGACATTTCCCGGAATGCCAGCACGTAATCCTCATCCAAGAACAACTGATGATCATTTTGCTGTGGAGATATCTCCTGAAGGAAATGAAATGTCTGTTGAAGATTTAAAGAGTGCTCTCAAGGAGACTGAGGTTGTTGAAATTTTTGAAAAAGAACGCATAACGAAATTTGTTTAGACTATGAAGCGAGTTCTCCTCATTTGTACAGTAGTTGTGGCTTTCGCTGGATGTTCAGATCCTCAAAGCCCAGGAATAGAGTATATGCCTGATATGTATCGCTCTCCTTCTATTGAAGCGTACGAAGAAGAAAAGCTCTTTGCTGATCACTCGGGAGCCAGAATGCCTGCAGAGGGATCTATTCCAAGAGGCTTTATGCCATATCAGTATGAGAATACAACTGAAGGGTATGAAAAGGCTGGTAAAGAGTTGAAGAATCCTCTTCCTTACAGTGAAGATTTGGTGAGTGAAGGGAAAGAGATTTATACTAATTTTTGTATTCAGTGTCATGGTAAAAAAGGACAGGGAGATGGTGCTGTAGCATCTAACCCAAAATGGCCTGGTCCCCCACCCGCTTATGATGGTGCCAGGCTTAAGGATTTACCAGCTGGTAAAATTTTCCATTCTATTACTTACGGTAAAGGTTTGATGGGACCTCATGCTTCTCAAATCAACAAAGAGGATCGTTGGAAGCTTGTTTATTATGTTCAAACTTTACAGGGTAAGGATTTGAAAGCTATGCAGGCTAAAGCTGGTTCTGACCAGAAGGAAGAAGAAAATAAAGAAGATAATAATACAGAGAATCAAGATGCTTAACAGCGTCTTATAAGTAAAAAAGTCAGTGATGGATCAATTCACATTTACAGATAAGTCTAAAAAACTTTTCATTGGATTAATCGCTGTTGGAGTAATTGCTACTCTTTACGGTATTTTCAGTGGTCAGGGTGCCAGAACCTGGACTAGTGCCATGATTAGTGGCTGGTTCTTTTTTGGTATTGCCTTAGCAGCAGTTTTTTTTATAGGTGTTAATAATGCAGCTCAGGCAGCATGGGGAGTCGTTTTGAAGCGCGTTTTTGAAGGTGTTTCGATGTTTATGCCTTACGGTACGCTTCTTTTGTTAATTGTTTTCCTGGGTGCAACATTCCATTGGAATCATATCTATCACTGGATGGATCAAACTTTATACGATCCTTCATCATCTCATTATGATGATATTATTGCCGGGAAAGAAGCTTACTTAAATCTTCCTTTTTGGTGGATTAGGGCTATCTTGCTTTTAGGAGTTTGGAACCTGTTTACATTCCTTTTTAGAAAACGTTCGCTTGTTGAGGATCAAGAAGGAAAAACGTCAAAATGGTTTAAAAAGAACTTAACTCTTGCCGCTATCTTCCTTGTATTCTTTGGATATACTATTCACATTGGATCCTGGGACTGGATAATGTCAGTTGATACTCACTGGTTCTCAACTCTTTTTGGATGGTATATATTCTCTGGTATTTGGGTTTCAGGTATCGTTATGGTGCTTTTAATTACGATCTTCCTTAAGAAGAATGGATACCTCAAAGAGGTTAATGACAGCCACATTCATGATATGGGTAAATGGGTATTTGCCATTTCGTTCTTGTGGACTTACCTGTGGTTTAGTCAGTTCATGTTAATCTGGTATTCTGACATTCCTGAGGAGGTAACTTATTTCCTTGTTAGACTCGAAGATTATGGTCTTACATTCTGGGGAATGGTTCTCATCAACTTTATTTTCCCAATGATCTTATTAATGTCAAAAGACATGAAACGAAATGCTGGTGTTCTTACGTTTGTAGGTGTAATAATTTTATTCGGTCACTGGATGGATTCTTACTTCTTGTTTACGCCAGGAGTTATGAAGGATCAAGGTGTTATTGGTCTTGTTGAGATAGGAATGATGCTCGGTTATTTAGGGTTGTTCTTGTTTGTTGTATTCAATCAATTGACTAAGGCACCGCTTGTAGTGAAGAAGCACGCATTTTTGGAAGAGAGTTTACATCACCATATCAATTAATAGAAAGCTAGAGAGAAATGAATTTTTTGATTATACTATTATCAGTTCTCGGTTTAATTGCTCTTATTCAACTTGTAAGAGTATTTGAAATTACTGGAAAACTAAGAGGTAACAATCAGGACGATATTGATTTCCAGGAGAATAAGCTAAGGGGAAAGCTCTGGTTATTGTTTGGTATTGCCTATTTTGGGTTTTTCATTTGGTTAGTATGGGAATACGGTGATGATCTGTTGCCTGTAGCTGCTTCAGAACACGGTGCTGTTATTGACAACGTTCTCAATTTTAACTGGATTATTCTTATTCTGGCTTTTGCGATTACTCACGTTTTACTATTCTACTTTGCCAGTAAATATTATTGGAAACCAAATCACAAAGCAGACTTTATTACCCACAGTACAAAGCTGGAGTTGATATGGACAACTTTTCCTGCAATTGTTTTGGCTGTTATTGTTATTTACGGGTTATCTGCCTGGAATGATATCACAGATGATGCTCCAGAAGATTCTATCAATATTGAACTCTATTCGAAGCAGTTTGCATGGGTAGCTCGTTATGCTGGAGAAGATAACAAGCTTGGTGAAGCAAACTACAATTTTATAGGTGGTTCTAACCAGTTGGGTTTGATCACTCCAGAAACCATTAAGGATAGAAAATCCACTCTTGAAGATGAAGTTATCAATATTGAAGCTGAATTAGCTAACGCCCCTGAAGGTGGAGCTAAGGAAGAAGAGCTTCAAGAGAATCTCGATAAAAAGGAAAGACAATTAGCAAAGATCATGACTTACGAAAGACAAAATGAAGTTGATCCTTTCGTAAATGCTGATGATGATAAGATCGTGAATATGGAGTTCCACATTCCGGTTAATAAACCCGTTAATTTCCAATTTCGCTCTCAGGATGTAATACACAGTGCTTACATGCCTCACTTTAGAGCTCAAATGAATTGTGTCCCTGGTACTAAAACACGTTTCCACTTCACTCCAACAATCACAACTGAAGAGATGCGAGAAAAAACAGGGAATGATGAATTTAACTATCTACTGTATTGCAATAAAATTTGTGGAGCGGCTCATTACAATATGCAAATGACTATTGTAGTTGAGTCACAGGAAGATTACGAGAAATGGCTTTCTGAACAATCTACTTTTACTAGTGTTGAGACTGCTCAAAGTAGGGAAGAAGAAAAGGAAGTAAGTGAAGAAGAAGTATTAGCAGAAAAAAATTAGAATTTAAAGATCTATTGTCATGAGTACTCAAGCGCACGCTGCAGAACATCACAAAGAATCATTCGTGTCTAAATACATCTTTAGCCACGATCATAAAATGATTGCCAAGCAGTTCCTTATAACAGGAATGGTAATGGCGACAATCGGAATGGCAATGTCTCTCTTATTTAGGCTGCAATTAGCATGGCCTGGAGAGAGTTTTAGCGCCCTCAATTTTTTCCTCGGAGACAAATGGGCTCCTGATGGTGTACTTGATCCCAATATGTATTTGGCACTGGGAACAATTCACGGAACCATTATGGTGTTTTTCCTTTTGACTGCCGGGTTGAGTGGTACATTCGCTAATTTACTCATTCCGCTTCAAATTGGTGCCAGAGATATGGCATCAGGATTTATGAACATGCTATCTTACTGGGGTTTCTTTATTTCTTCTGTAATCATGGTAGCGTCACTTTTCGTTGAGTCTGGACCAGCGAGTGCCGGTTGGACAGTTTACCCGCCACTCAGTGCTCTTCCGCAGGCAATGCCGGGCTCAGGCCTTGGAATGACACTTTGGTTAGTTTCAATGGTGTTCTTTATTGCGAGTCAGTTGATAGGTGGCCTTAACTACATTGTAACTGTAATCAATTTGAGAACAAAAGGAATGAAAATGACGAGACTCCCACTTACAATTTGGGCTATCCTCGTTACAGCCATTCTCGGATTGTTATCTTTCCCTGTTCTTTTTTCTGCTTCACTTCTATTACTTTTTGATCGCTCGTTTGGTACAGCATTTTACCTTTCAGATATTTACATCGCAGGCGAAGCACTCACACAAACAGGTGGGTCGCCAATCCTTTACCAGCACTTGTTCTGGTTCCTGGGACACCCTGAGGTTTACATCATTTTGCTTCCGGCACTTGGTTTGACATCTGAAGTAATTTCAACTAATGCTCGTAAACCGATTTTCGGATACAGAGCGATGGTAGGCTCTATCCTCGCAATTGGTTTCCTTTCTTTCATCGTATGGGGGCACCACATGTTTGTTACCGGAATGGATCCATTCATCGGAGCGGTATTTACATTTACAACACTATTGATTGCGATTCCATCAGCTGTTAAAGCGTTTAACTACATTACCACATTATGGAAAGGTAATATCCGCTTTACTCCGGCTATGATGTTCTCAATCGGTATGGTATCTACATTTATCTCTGGTGGATTGACGGGTATCATCCTTGCCGATTCAGCACTTGACATCAACTTACACGATACGTATTTTGTAGTAGCTCACTTCCACATTGTAATGGGACTATCAGCGGTGCTTGCAATGTTTGCAGGTGTTTATCACTGGTTCCCTAAAATGTATGGGAGAATGATGAACATGAAGTTGGGTTACGCCCACTTCTGGTTGACATTTATCTCTGGTTACGGAGTGTTCTTCCCAATGCACTTCTTCGGATTGGCCGGTGTGCCCAGACGTTACTACACGAATTCAGAATTCCCGATGTTTGATGTATTCATCGATCTCAATATCCTTATTACAGTATTTGCAATCATCGGTGGTTTTGCCCAGTTGTTATTCTTCTTCAACTTCTTCTATTCAATGGTTCGTGGGCCTAAGGCTAGTCAGAACCCATGGAAGTCGAACACACTTGAGTGGACAACGCCAGTTGAACACATTCATGGTAACTGGCCTGGTAAACTTCCTGAAGTTCACCGTTGGGCTTACGATTACAGCAAACCTGGAAAAGAAGATGACTTTGTTCCTCAAACAGTACCGCTTGAAGAAGGCGAAAAAGATGGCGAACATTAAGAGTCTATCGACATACAAAATCCTTAAAATGCCCTTTATTACAAAGGGCATTTTTTTTGTAATTTTATCTGTTCTATCGTTATCATGCTATTCTCAGCCTGATTTCTTTTCAAGTATCAGTGATGCTATTCGGTCAGATCCTAAACTCGATTTCAAAATAGATTCCCGTAATTCGTTTGTTGGATCTCGATATGCGCGAATTGTTGGTGTAAAGGTTGGTGCTAATTATGATGATGTGTTCAAAGTAGGCATCGGCTATAATATGCTTTTATCCGAGGTTAAAACTACCAGGATGATCACAAATAGTAGAGGGCAGAGTGAGGTCGTATCTGCTCGTTTTAGAATGCGTTACGTTTCGCCTTACGCAGAATACAACTTTTACAATGAAAGCCCTTTTCAGCTCAGTATTTTGGTTCTGACCGGTATTGGATCATCTAATTTTAATTATGAAGACATTTATGGCGTAGAATACTCAACATCTAAAAAAATCAATTTCATTTATGAGCCTTACATGCTGGGAGAGTTCAAACCATTCAAGTATGTAGGTTTTGGTGCAGGTGTTGGATATCGATTAATTGCTTCAGGAGATAAGTACACTCAAAGAAAAGTCAACTCACCAATTTATGTATTCAATCTCAAGATCTATTTTGACGAGATTTGGGACGATGTTACGATTGAAAAATAATCGTTGAATACTTTAACAGGGAAACTGTACCGCTTGTCGTAATAAACGATCACCCGATTTGATTTAATTTTATAGGGATATGATTTTCCCACTTCAAAACATTTATATCTTTTCGTACAATATGCTTTTGGCCTTGATGGCAGAAAAGGAATTACAATAAACATCACAAAAGGGGTGACAAGTATGCTCAATAAAAAGATTGTCCATACTGATAGCGACCTGGAGTTATTGATGAAAATTGCAACTACTCCGCATAAGAACAAATAAACAAACGGAACGACTAAGAACATGTCTGCAAATTTGATTGATGTAGTAAAAACGTAAAACGTTTAATATGTACTTTTGTTAATCATGAACGAGTATTTAAATGCTGAAGGCGATAGTTTAAGCCAAACAGATAAAGAGGTAGAGAAGGTGTTGAGGCCTAAATCATTCAGTGATTTTACAGGTCAGGGGAAAGTAGTGGAAAACCTTCAGGTGTTTGTTGAAGCCGCTCTTCAACGAGGTGAATCGCTCGATCATGTGCTTCTTCATGGTCCACCCGGACTGGGGAAAACAACTCTCGCCAATATTATTGCCCAGGAACTAGGGGTAGGAATAAAAATCACATCAGGGCCTGTGCTAGATAAACCCGGAGATTTAGCCGGCTTATTGACAAATCTGGAAGAGAACGATGTGCTTTTTATCGATGAAATACATCGTTTGAGTCCGGTTATTGAAGAGTTTTTGTACTCTGCAATGGAGGATTTTCAAATCGACATTATGATCGATACAGGTCCAAATGCAAGATCGGTACAAATTGAAGTCAATCCATTCACTTTGATTGGAGCTACTACACGATCAGGCTTACTTACATCTCCATTGAGAGCTCGGTTTGGGATAAACTCCAGGCTCAGCTATTACAATGCAGATTTGCTCGCCTCCATTGTCAAGAGATCCTCTTCAATACTCAATATTGATATCGACAATAAAGCCTCAATGGAAATTGCGAGGCGCTCACGGGGAACTCCAAGGATTGCTAATGCCTTGTTGCGCAGGGTTAGGGACTTTGCTCAAATTAAAGGTGATGGACACATTGATTTGGAAATTACAAAGTATTCTCTTGAATCATTGAATGTCGATAAGTACGGTCTCGATGAAATGGATAACCGCATTTTATCGACTATTATCGATAAGTTTAAAGGAGGTCCGGTTGGTATAAGTACAGTAGCCACAGCTGTTGGAGAAAATTCCGGAACCATAGAAGAAGTTTACGAACCATTTTTAATTCAGGAAGGTTTCATAGCCCGTACACCGCGTGGACGCGAAGCAACAGCTTTGGCTTTTGAACATTTAGGTCGCACCAAAAATAACGATCAGGGAAGTTTGTTTTGATGGATAAGAAGCAAGCTACAGCGATAATCAAGAGTAAGGCTCATGAGTTGGGTTTTATGTTTTGTGGCGTGTCGCGTGCGCAAAAGTTAGAAACTGAAGCTCGCAGGCTAGAGGATTGGCTCAATAAAAACCGTAATGGTGAAATGCAGTGGATGGAGAACCATTTTGAAAAACGCATTGACCCAACAAAGCTAGTACCCGGTTCAAAAAGTGTGGTTTCTGTCGCTATGAATTATTTTAATGGTCAGAACCGACAACCGGCCGATTCACCAAAAATCTCAAAATACGCCTATGGGCGAGATTATCACAAGGTTCTGAAAAAAAGGTTGAAACAACTCTTTCAATTCATCAACGAGGAAATTGGGGAAGTTGATGGACGTTTTTTTGTGGACTCAGCTCCTGTGATGGACAAAGCCTGGGCCAAAAGGAGTGGACTTGGCTGGCAGGGAAAAAACACGAACCTTATTTCACCAAAAGTTGGATCTTTTTTCTTTCTGGGTGAATTGATCATTGATTTAGAACTCGAGTACGATGGTGAAATTAAGGACTTTTGCGGCTCTTGCACGCGATGTTTGGATGCTTGCCCAACTGGAGCGCTAAACCCTGACAGGCCTTACGAAATAGAGGCTAATCGCTGTATTTCTTATTACACGATAGAACTCAAAGGAAGCCTGCCAGATGGGCTCAATAATCAATTCGAAAACTGGATGTTTGGCTGCGATATTTGTCAGGATGTTTGCCCGTGGAACAGGAAAAGCATTCCGCATGATGAGCCGGATTTCAATCCTAAAAGTGACTTACTCCAAATGACAGCAGCGGATTGGCAAAACCTGACGAAAGATGTGTTTGATGATATTTTTGCCGGCTCACCAGTGAAACGAACTGGTTTTGATGGGCTCAAGCGAAACATTCAATACGTTGCAGAATCTACAGGAGCACGATCAGATTTTAAGAATTCATAATTGATGGTAAACTGAGCTACAGTATTGTATGATCCTCCAAAAAAACCACCAAATCTGGGCCTGAATATTACTTCATTGGCTATAGGAAGGAAAGAACGTGAATAGCGAACATTCACAGCAAAGCGATCAGAAAGTGAATAAGTGAGTCCTAAATTAACAGCCAACTCAAAATCGTTAAATTCAAGAAAGGCCATCTGTTCTGATATAGGGCCATTTTCATCTTCCTGTGAACTCGACAAAAGTGTCCCGAAAGAAACTCCGGTCTCCCAGTTAAATTTACCCAATTTATAAGTAGCCATCACAGGCAGTTCGATGTAAGACAAATTAATCCTGTAGCTTTCAAATTTTCCTTTTTCAGGATCTGCCGGATCCCAACTCCCTTTTTGGATGTAGAGCATTTCGAGCTTTGCTCCAAATTTATCAGTGAATTGAGTTGAGACATAAGGGCCAGCAATAACTCCGGCCTTATCAAACCCTTTATATCCGTCACCGGCTATTTGCGTGCCGGCTACACCGCCTCTAATGCCGGCATTAAAGCGCGTGCCCTGGCTCTGACCGAGAAATGAGAAGCTAATTAAGACTGCTATGAAAAGTAATCTAATCACTCATTTGTCATTTTAAAAAGCTCAGAATGGATGATTTCATTCGTGTTAACCTCGGTGAGGTAAACTACAACTTCCATGTTGTTGGCTGTCCATTCTTCTGATACGTTTGTGCGCAGCTCATCTTGAGGAGTTTCTACGATGAATTGATCACCAACTTGAGCATCAGTAAAAATTGTTCTACCGGTACCGTTTCCCGGAAACCCATGTCTCAAAATGTGATTGTGCTCGTAGTTAGGTATTTTTGAAGGTGTTTTACGGTTGTCAATTTGCGGACCGATAATTCCGTTTTCCAGTAAAAATGCGTGAAGCCTAACCTCTCCGCTAACTGGCTGTAATACTTCTATCGTGGGGATTAATCGAAGGATTCTACTCTCTGTATTGTAGATACTTTGAACTTTCATGTCAAACCTTGGCTCCATGAATGATTGATCCTGAATCATTTGATCAATAGTGTTTTCCCATTGACGATAATCGGATAAGGGGTCATCATCATTGAAATAATCTGCACGATTAATCAATCCATTAGGAAAAGATCCAACTTTGAAATTATTACGCAAATAGTCTCCAGTTTCAGTCCTGAGATCTAAAGGGAACTCATCATCAGGTTCGCTAAAAAAACCAGTGTGAATAGCAACTGCAATTATTTCATTTGGATAATCGCCTTTCAATGAGTCTGCAATATCAGTTGCTTGAGGACAGTTAGGGCACTGAATGCCAGTAAAGTCCTCTAGAAGTATACGTCTCGAGTTTTCAATACTTGTGTCAGAGTAAACTGTATCATTAAACCTTATATCACCCGTTTCAGATATAAATGCTTCGAGGTGTTCGTAAGGATCATCAACTTTGTCGCAACTGTTAAGCGCAACAGTCAGAACCAAAATTACAGATATATAAAGTTTCTTCATCATAACTTAGAATGTTGTTGATACACTTATAGTAGCTCCATTTGATGCAGGAACTCTTCGGCATACACCGCCCACACAAAATATTCCTTCACGCTGTCTTCCGTAACCGAGTGTAATGCGCGTTGGACCTTGTATATATCCTACATTAACGTTAGGATAGTGAAGTCGTTTCTCTTCATCACTATTTCCATAGTTGTATTGATCCATTACTGAAACGAACCAGTGTGGAGAACGTGTATATTCGATAACAACGGTAGCCCAGTCTCCTTTATCCTGTTCGGTAAAGAGGCCTTGAAACTCTGTTCTAATCGCGTTTTTTGAATTGATTTTATAGAGTCCTTCAATAACTCCAAGATTTGCAACAACATTTGGAACTCCCGGTTTTCCTTCTATTACCTCCTGGTTGTAAACTAGGTGTTGATAGGTGACTTTTGTTTTCCACTTTTTACTTAATTTACGTGTTACCTCAATATTGAAATCACCAAAATATTGATCAATATCTCCATTTTCATCAGTGCCGGGTTTAAAGAGATTATAACGGTGTCCTGTTCTTTGACCTTCAAGATCCGGATCTACGTCTTCAACGGGAGTCCTTTCTACAGCTGTGGCAATAGAGTAATTTACATTAATTGAAGTTCCGTATTTACCTCCGTACCATGTTCCGCGTTTGAGTCGGCCAACAATATCAGCCTGGAATGCCATTTCACCATTTGGCTGTGTGGCATAAGGGTAGAGAGTTGCCATTAAGTTGTAGGTGTGCTGCTTGGTCAGAGCCGGGATGTAGTTGATGAACAAATCCTGGAATTGGGAGGAGTTGTTGCGATCTGACCGAAAGAACATGTTGTCTAATGTGTGAGCACTCAAATTGATTCCCAGTCCTTTTCTCGCGTATGACGCAGAAACAGATAACATTTCTCCGGTTTGATAGATGTAGCCGTTATCGGCATTGGGGTCGTTGAACTTGTAAGTATATTCACCGCTGAGTGAGAGTGTTTTGTGTTGTAGTAGGAATCGTCCACCGTAAGCTAATGTATTTTCAGGTAGTGTTAGATTGATGTTGTTATCTTCCTGATATTTGCTCACAACGCTACCTCCAAGTGTAATGCGTGTTGGTCCGTTCAGTACTGATCCTAAAAGTTCGTTCAGGTTTACTTCAGCATCACCGGCTCTAACAATTCCGGGGCCTTTATCGAAGTACCACCGTTGTTTTCCTATGAGAGCAGTTAAATAAACACCGTTTGTATTGTATTTCATTCGGGCACCGTCAAAAGCGTTATCGATTCCCAGTGATCGCTCTTCGTATGCTCTCAGGATCTGACCATTACCAAACTGTTCGTAAAAATTACCAACTGTAACGTCCAGGTCTCCAACAGAGTAGCCGGCATAGCGGTAAGTTAAGCCACTTCCTTCGTAGAGGGGGCTAAAACCCAAAAGTACATTCTGGTAGGTTTCGTAACGAACACCTGCTCTAAAATCACCTCTTGTATAATTGATATTACTAAATCCATTGAAAAGGATTTTCTCAGGGACTCGTGGCGTGCCAATATCAGGATCGTAAGTGTAATATTGTCCAATTCCTTCAAAGTTACCTGTAATTCTGCCTAAATCCTCCTGCTTGTTGAGCTGGGCATTGGTCAGAACCGGAAACAGAATTGCTGCTGCGAGGATCTTGAGAGGGGCCTTCATGACGATGTTTTTTTTAGTAGAGTTAGATTAATGTTCTAATTCTTCACCATTTGAAAGAGCTTGAACTAATCTGTACAGTTCTTCTTCATCACCTGGTTGGTAAGAGTTGTGATGCCAAACTACTTTACCATTACCATCGATTAAGAATGTGTGAGGCACGTTGTTGACGTTCATCGCTCTTTTAAAATCACCGTTAGGATCTAAAAGGACATCGTATTCCCATCCTTGTCCGTAAACATAAGTAGGGACCTTATTGATGTTTCTTGCATCATCGATTGAAACTGCTACAAGCTTGACGCCCGTTTCAGCCTGCCAGTCGGGGTACATGTCTCTAATTGAATTAAGCTCGCGTTTGCATGGACTGCACCATGTAGCCCAAAAAGAGATGATAATTGGGTCGCCACCATTTTGAATGACATCAGCCGTATTGACGTGTTCGAAGTCGAGGTTTTTGATTTTGACAGATGGCACCTCACGTCCTTTGATTTGAGCAAAGGATACAGATACAAATAAGAGTAATGCTGTGAGAGAAAGTAATCTTTTCATAACCGAGTTGATTTAAATAAAAACTGCCCGAAAAAGATCGGGCAGTTCATTATAAATTAGGCTGTAAATTTAGAAAATTTATTCAATAACTAATGGCTTTACAGTTCTTGCCCCATCATTTGAAGTAATTGATACATAATACATGCCACTATTCAAATCAGCAGTTTGAAGTTGAACAAGATTGTTGCCTTGTTGAACAGCAACACGTGGCATATTCATCACTTGTTTACCCGTAACATCGTAAACTGTAACATTGAACTCATCACTTTCAGAAGCAACGATACTCAACTTGGCGTTACCGTTTGTTGGGTTAGGGTAGAGGTTGAATGAATTGGATGTCTCCAACTTCTCAACAGATGATGGTCCGTTAGTGCTAACTTTTCTTTTGTTAGCGTTTACAATTTCACCTGTTGCTGTTTCAATAATCATTCCCACAGCAGTTAATTTTGAAGGATCATCAATATCACCTGCAATAGGCTCTTCAAATTCATGGACATTATAATCATTGGCAGTGATTGGAGAAGAAATACTTCCTGGTTCTCCGTTGTAGCCACCCATTAGCATACGGCCAACGTGATTATAAGTCATATCAGCTGCTGGAACAGGGTCAGGCATATTTTCATAACCGCCCATAGCTCCATTTGCTCCACCAGCATAGTAATTTACCTGAGCGTAGCCGCTTGAAGTACCTGTAACATCATCTTCCATAATAACAACTGCGTAACGGTATTCATCAGAGAGGTTAGCTGCAAACTGAGAAACTAAAATTACTTTAATATTGGAGTCTGTAGTAATGTATGCATCAGCAATGTCCATTTCGGCAAGTGCTAATCTATCCATAAATTGGTTGTAAGCAGACTCCATGTTATTTTGACTCACACCTGCTCCAAGAATTGAGCGATTAATGTGCATGCCAGGGAATCCGGTGAAAGCCGAGCCATTATCGTATTCTGTTACTACCATTGGGTCATTGTTGTGAACTGCAATACCAATAAAACCTTGATCAGCATAGTTATTGTACATATAGTTCATAGCTATTTCACCTCTAGGACACCATCCGCACCATGTGCCAGTTCCTTCTTCGATGACTACAGTATTGTCAGATTCAAACATCAGTCCAAAAACAGCAGAACCGGTGATCTCATTATTAGTGTTGTCTGCATCATTATCAACTGAAATTGATACATCAATGTTGTACGTTTCTCCTCCTGTTATGCTTAACTGATCAGAATGAGTAAAATCATACTCCTGATAAGAAGCAATTGACAATCCTGTAATATTATCAGTGTATGAGTTTGTTCCGTCTGTCCAGGTAACTTCAACAGAGTTGATTGTAGAGGATCCGTTATTTTTGATCGTTCCTGAAATATCAACAACATCACCATCTACACCTCTATCATTAATATCAACAGACTCCAAAGAAACCTCGACTGGAGCCAATGTTTTTACAGATATGTCATCAATGTTAAGTCTATACTGATCTGAAACGTTATGGTGTCTAAAAGCAACATAAATTGATTGACCTGCGTAAGAAGAAACATCAAGCGATCTAACCAAATATTCATCATTTGATGATCCAACTATTTCATTAAAGGTAGTGGAAGATGAGGTGAAATCATTCGTTGTGTTTCCAGTTGAAACATAAACGGTGTAATTTTCATCTGCCCAGTTTTGGTCTTGCCCTTTTACTAACCATGATAATGAAATCGTGCCAGAAGCATTAGATAGATCTATCGCTGGTGTGATCAGCCAGTTATCAGGTGTCAAAGGGCCTGTGCCACTTTGCCATGATTCAGATGTTGCAACATTACCCTGACCATCACCGTAGTCAGTAGTTAACCAGTCGTTACCATCGCCATCAGCATCTATCGATGTCATGTTTGAAGGTATGGCATTATTGGATGCTGAGGAGAAGTCCTCAAAATAATGTGTTGTTTGCCCCTGAGCAAATGAGAAAGCAACCATTAAAGCTCCATAGAGTAATAATTTCTTCATACATTTGAATTTTAGTAATTAATATTCAGCTAATATAATGTTATTTTTACTAATACATCAATTTGATTTTGATAAATCATTTCAACAAGTTTTTAATTATGTTGTATAAATAAATACAAGTGTTATGAAAAATTTAGTTTTAATTTTAGTTGCTGTTGCTTTCGTGAACATTTCATTTGCTCAGTTGACGTTTTCTTCCAAGGAGGTTTCTCTGCAGATGGAACCGGGCAAGGATAATAAAGCAACTATTGAAATATACAACAATACCATGTACGATATTGACATGGAGTGGGAATTAGTTTCTAATGATTTGGACGATAACTGGTCAATTCAGTTTTGTGAATGTAATACATGTTATACTAATGATTTTGCTCCTATTGACCAGGTTACTCAGGGTGGAATGTCTTGCCCAACAATGAGTTCTGGAGGGCCAAATGCTGCATGGTATTTGATAGTTGATCCCGGTTCAGAACCGCAAAAATACGCAGAGTGGAAAATTGTAGTTGAAAACATTACAGACAGAATATACGATACGCTGACATTTGCAGCTGAACCTGCTAATAGTGTAAATGCAGTGTCTTTGAGTGAAGAGGAAATATCTGTTTTTCCAAATCCAACTTCAGATATTGTAAATGTTCAGGTTCTAAACAATAAAAAATATGAATCAATTGAATATGATTTGTTTAACGTAGTTGGTAAACGGGTTAAATCTGGCCGCATAAATACGAGTCAATTTGAAATCTCAACAAGTGATTTAAACGGTGGAATTTACTTTTTAAATCTAAGAACTGCAGGAGAAGACTTACTGAACGAAAAATTAATTGTTAGATAATTAACGTTACTCAATTACCTGGAAAAGCCTGTTCTCATTTGAGGGCAGGCTTTTTTATTCCTCTTCCATTTTGATTGCAGGTATAACATAGATGTAAAAAGCTAAAAATAAAAGCACTTAGAATAGATGTATTCATTTTGTTTACTTGCGGTCATGTAGTTACATTTTTGTGTAACGCTATTTCAGGACGAGACACTTAAAGCAAAAAAAGCTGCCTCAGTTATGAGACAGCTTCTTTTTTTGAAATAATAAGTTAATTCAGAACTATTTAACAATAAGTCTTTTGACAGTTGTTTGACTATTATCTGATTTAATAGCAACTTGATACATTCCTGCCTCAAGAGACTCAGTTCTCAATAGTACTTGATTTGTGCCTTTATTGAGGCTTCTGTTCCCAGTATTTAATACTTCTTTTCCTGAAATATCATAAATAGTGATATTGATGGATTCTTGCTTTTCTGAAGTAATACTCAAGTTCGTATTTCCGCTCGTTGGATTTGGGAAAATTGAACTTTCTGAAAAAGAAGAAAGTTCTTCTTTTCCAACTGGTGTACCATTAATATTCAAGTTATCGATGTAAATGCAGTTACCTGCATCTGCTACAACTTTAACTCTGAACATTACATTCGGCTCCCCATCGTAAGCAGATAAATCTACTTCAGTTGAATCCCAATCAGCTTCTCTGGGGTAAAATACATTTTGATTGTCTGGACTAACAGTAGCGAGATTACTTCCTGAAGACGACCACGCTGATGACCAGGTTGCTCCACAATCAGTTGAAGCTTCAATGACTAGTTGACTGTTGTCATTTGCGCTCAATTGACCGTAGGCATAATCAAACTTCAACTTTGTGTTGACTGTTGATGAGAAGTCATAGTTATCTGAGATGATTGATGCTTCATCACCGGGTGGGAAAGAGTACATTCTAAACCTGTAAGAATTAGGGGAGTCTTCATAAGCTCCAAGATTCCATGTTACAGATGAACCACCAACCTGGTTATCTACAACATACATAGGTCTTCCATCACGGCTGTAGTCGTATAGCGATGGTGCTGTTGAGCCATTTTGACCACTTTCAAAGTCCTCATTGTAAGGAAGAGAATTGTCACTAGTCGCACGAATCACTTCAATATTATCAGGTTTAGCTAAAAATCCAGAAGCAGATGGGTTATAAAGTGAACCGTTATTAACATTTGAAGGCGCTGAAAATGCTATAGTGTTAGCCCCCTGGTTTAGGCTTATTCCGTTTACATTAATAACATCTGAACTTCCTGGAGCTATAGAACCTGAATAAGATGTGTTATTTGTGTTTCCGTTAACGCTGTAACTCATATCAAAGGATATAATAGTAGAGTTTCCGGTATTGCTGATATTAATTTGAGCATCAGTAGTTGAAGAACAGAAATCATCAACAGAAGAACTCGAAGTTAATTCCATATCCCAACTTAAATTAGATGGAATTAGAAATTCTTGTGTACCGGTGTAGATATTTTCTTGTCCGTCAGAGATAAATGCTGCAACTTCCATGTCTAATAAGCTTACTGGTAAACCGTGATAGCTATTAGGGATTGTGTATGTAATAGTCGAGTCCCAAAAGGTGTTTTGACTTGTGTTGTTTAAGTCAACTCCCCATTGTCCTGTCAGCAACTCTCTCAACATATGCATGTGATTATAATCGCCATCAGGATACTTCATTTCTGGATAGAAATTTCCACCATCAATTTGAGGACCTTTAACATTGTTTTGAAGAAGTGCGATGTTTAGTTTGTCAGGACTATTTGTTGAGCCAGTATAATAAACTTCAACAAGGAGCGTCATCTCTCTCGTAGCTGTATCTAAGGATGCATCAATAGCAATGTTTACAGGAGACGTTTCTCCGAGTATTTCAGTTGCTGCACTCTCCCATTCACCTCTACTCATAGCGCTACCACCGGCTTGATAATCAACGTTTAAAGTGTCGTTTCTATTTGCGGAACCTGCCGGGTAACCAGTAACAGCAGCCTGATTGTCAATAGCTGCTCCCCAAGGAGTTTTGTAAGGTGGGTTGTTTGGAGCAAAAGATCCAACGTGAATGTTCATCAAAACAACATCACTTGGATTGCTGTCTTTTATTTCTTGAGCTCTTTTATGCCCGTCAGGACAAAACTGACAATTAACTCCTGTGTATTCTTCAAGGACGAAGTTTTTGTTCTCTGGATTTGTGCTAACTATTGTTTGACTTTTTGCAGAAAAAGTCATCAAGCTAACAGCGAACAGACTAGCTGCAGTGTAAAAAATTCTGTTCATAAAGTTTTAATTTTAAGGTTAATAATTGGGTGAAATTAGTCAATAATATTGAATTAACTTATTTTTTTGATTAATTCATTCATCCCAATGCTGGCTTTTTCTTTGATAACCGTTAAATTTGGGTTAGGCCACGGTTCGCCTTGAGGGTCAATGTAATATATTTCGCAGTCTGGATTGCATACGTCAACCAAACCCGCTGCCGGATAAACCTGAAGTGAAGTACCTACCACAATCATCAAATCAGCTTTTTGAACCTCCTCCATCGCTTCGCTCATTGCAGGTACCGCTTCGCCAAACCAAACCACATGAGGCCGTAATTGAGAACCATCAGGTGCTTTGTCGCCTAAGTTTATATCCTTTCCTTTCAGATCCACAATCACCGTTTCATCAACACTGCTCCGGCCTTTGTCAAGCTCTCCGTGTAAATGAAGTACTCTCTCAGATCCCGCTCGCTCGTGCAAATTGTCTACATTTTGAGTGATGACAGTAGTGTCAAACATCTCATCCAGTTCTGCTATTTTGTAATGCGCCTCGTTGGGCTCAACCTCGTAGAGTTGTCGCCTCCTTTGATTGTAGAAATCGAGCACTTTCTTCGGGTTCTGACCAAAAGCTTGTGGAGTTGCTACCTCTTCAATACTGTGTTTTTCCCAAAGGCCGCCCGAGTCGCGGAATGTACTAATACCACTCTCGGCACTCATGCCGGCTCCTGAAAACACAACCAACTTTCTTTTTCTATCACTCATGGTGCTAATTTACAAGATGATCGCGAAACAGAGAAAAGTCTCGTGCTTGTGTGTGATCATTTCTTATTTTTACGCCCATTTTTGCGAATCTTTTCATTATGGTAAAAATCAGAAAACAAGAAGCTCTCGATTATCACTCTCAGGGGAAACCCGGGAAAATTGAGGTAATTCCAAGCAAGCCTTACAACTCACAACGCGATTTATCACTCGCATATTCGCCAGGTGTTGCTGAGCCCTGTAAAGAGATACACGAAGATCCTGAGAAAGTGTTTAAATACACTGCTAAAGCAAATTTAGTGGCTGTAATCAGTAACGGCACAGCTGTGCTGGGACTTGGAGATATTGGTCCAGAAGCATCAAAACCTGTTATGGAAGGAAAAGGGTTGCTCTTCAAGATTTTCTCTGACATTGATGTTTTTGATATAGAAGTTGACACGAAAGATGTTGACGAGTTTGTGAAAACGGTCAAAAATATAGCACCAACTTTTGGAGGGATTAATCTCGAAGACATCAAAGCTCCTGAAGCTTTTGATATTGAGCAAAAACTCAAAGAAGAGCTCGATATACCGGTTATGCACGATGACCAGCACGGGACTGCGATTATTTCCGGAGCCGCTCTACTGAATGCACTTGAACTGGCTGAGAAAAAGATTGAGGAAGTTAAAATTGTGGTGAATGGTGCCGGAGCATCGGCAATATCCTGTGCCAAGCTCTACCAGTCGATGGGAGCAAAGCCAGGAAATATAATGATGCTCGATAGTAAAGGTGTTATTCGGTCAGATCGCGATGACTTATCGTCTCATAAGAGATTATTTGCTCGAGATACAAAACTGGAAACGCTCGAAGATGCCATGAAAGGAGCTGATGTGTTCCTCGGCCTATCAACTGGGAATATCGTTTCACAAGACATGGTCAAAAGTATGGCTGATAATCCGGTTGTTTTTGCACTCGCCAATCCTGAGCCTGAAATACCGTACAACAAAGCAATGGCAGCCCGAAAAGATATCATCATGGCTACCGGGCGATCTGATAACCCCAACCAGGTTAATAATGTCCTCGGTTTCCCATTTATCTTTAGAGGAGCTCTCGATGTTCGCGCTAAAGCGATCAATGAAGAAATGAAACTCGCGGCTGTTCACGCTCTGGCAGAGCTTGCAAAAGAAACTGTTCCGGATGAAGTGAACGAAGCTTACAATATGCGCGGACTATCATTTGGGCGGGATTACATTATTCCCAAACCTCTTGATTTTAGATTGATCACATCAGTTGCTCCGGCAGTTGCTGAAGCAGCTATCAAAAGTGGTGTGGCCAGAACTGAAATCAAAGATTGGGATAAGTATCGCGAAGATTTGAGAAGGCGCCTCGGCCTTGATAATAAACTGGTAAGTAGTATAGTTCAGCGAGCTAAGAGCGATCCGCAACGCGTAGTTTTTGCTGAAGCTGATCACTATAAAATACTAAAAGCGGCACAAATCATCAGTGATGAAGGGATTGCTGAGCCGATTCTTCTCGGTAAAAAAGAAAAAATAGAATCAATGGCTGATGAATTCGCCATTGAAATCAGTGACCTTGAGATCATCGATCCTCGTGAAAACGACATGCAGGAGAAACGAGAAGAATTTGCTGATATTTACTACGAAAAGCGCAAGAGAAAAGGAGTTACACTTTATGAGTCGCAAAAGTTGATGCGTGAACGAAACTACTTTGCAGCGGCAATGGTTGAGACGGGAAATGCTGATGCTGCAATTTCGGGTCTGACCAGAAATTACCCGCAAACGATTAGGCCTGCTCTCCAAATGTTAGGCAGGGCACCGGGAGTATCCAAGATTGCCGGAATGTTTGTGCTCATAACAAAAAGAGGGCCGTTGTTCCTTGCCGATACAACTGTGAACTACAATCCAACAGCTAGAGAGCTCGCTGATATTGTCGTGATGGTTCATCACGCAGTAAAAAGGTTGCGTGTGCAGCCCAATATTGCGATGCTCAGTTACAGCAACTTTGGTTCATCAAAAAGCCCTGAGGCAGTGAAAATGGCTGAAGCTGTAGAGATATTACACGATGAACACCCTGAGATTTTAGTGGATGGAGAAATTCAGGCAAACTTTGCATTGGATAATGAATTGTCAAAAGATATTTTCCCTTTTTCACAACTAAAAGATAAAAACGTAAATACGTTGATTTTCCCTACACTTTCAGCAGGGAATATAGCGTATAAATTAATTCAGGACATGGCTGCATCAGATTCGATAGGGCCAATCCTTCTGGGACTCAAAAAACCTTTCCATGTATTGCAAATGGGAAGCTCAGTCCGTGAGATTGTCAATATGGTAACCATAGCCGCAGCTGAGGCACAAACGAGAAAAATGTAATGATTACTCATTTAAACGGAACCCTCATTGAGAAAAACCCATCTTACCTTGTTATAGAATGTAATGGTGTGGGATATATGGTGCATATCTCGCTCCACACTTTTGGTCAGATCCCTGATAGTGGTAAATGCAGGGTGATGACCTACATGCAGGTGAGAGAAGACGAGCACAAACTATTTGGATTTGCTCAAAATGGAGAACGTGAAATTTTTAAGCAACTGATAAGTGTATCGGGAGTGGGAGCTTCTACAGCTCAAACAATGTTGTCTTCTATGGGCCCCGATCAGGTTACAAACGCAATTCTTAATGAAGAAGCCAAAACTCTCCAGTCTATCAAAGGAATAGGTGGAAAAACAGCTCAACGTGTGATTGTTGATTTAAAGGACAAACTGGCCAGGTTAGCAGATGAATTAGAATTTTCTGGTTCAGAACACAATACCACAAAACAAGAGGCGTTATCTGCCTTAACCGCGCTCGGATTTGACCGTAAATCGGCTGAGAAATCGATAGATAAGGTTCTGAAAAACAGTGATGAACTAAGCGTTGAGGAGTTAGTGAAGCAAGCTCTTAAGAGTTTGTAATCGAAAAGCACATTGGGGTTTGTTGGAGAGAATTTCTAGTGAAAATAGAATAAGGCTATTCGTGTTTTTTCTCATTAGCCTAATTGCTGCGTTGACGGATGTCGTCATAGCAGATGATATTCCTATGCCTCAGGTTCAGCCCGCTGATAGTAATGATAACGATACGGTTCCCAATCTTAAGTATCCTATAAAAGATCAAAGTAATACTCCATTTAATCAGGATTATACCCCAATGGATCTCGATGATCCCAGTAACATTAAAAAGGAGCTCATCTACGATCCCGAAACAGGGAAGTATTACTACAAACAAAAACTTGGGAACAGTCTTAATTACCGTCCTGAAAACTACATGACCTTTGACGAGTACCGCAACTACAAAGACAAAGAAGCTACGAGTAAGTACTGGTCAGATAAAGTTGCGGCCGAGAATGAATTCAACAAGGAAGGTGGTTTTGAAGTTCCTGACATCAAGGTTGAGAATAAAACATTTGATCGAATTTTTGGGGGGAATACGATTGATATTAGACCATCAGGATCGGCAGAGTTGATCTTTGGTGTCAATGTTTCCAAGACTGAAAACCCGGCCTTACCAGAACGTCAACGAAGAATTTCAACTTTCGATTTTGATCAGCGAATTCAGCTCAACGTAATAGGTAACATAGGCGATAAACTAAAGCTCACAACAAACTACAATACTGAAGCGACTTTTAGCTTTGAGAATCAGGTGAAACTCGACTACACGGCTTACGAAGACGATATCATTCAAAAAATCGAAGCCGGTAATATTTCAATGCCTTTGAATAGTACGCTTATCCAGGGATCTCAGAGTTTATTTGGATTTAAGACACAACTCAAATTTGGCCGACTGACTGTTACCCCTTTCTTCTCACAACAGCGCGGTAAAAAGAAGAATATTACAGTTGAAGGAGGGGCGCAGGTGACAGAATTTGAAATCAAAGCTGATAATTATGAAGACAACAAGCACTTCTTTGTCAGTCACTTTTTTCGCGACAACTACGAAGACGCCACAAGTAGCCCGCCTTATGTAACGTCAAAAGCAAATATTACCAAAATTGAAGTTTGGGTTACGAACACGAACAACAGAGTTCAAAACGTCCGTAATATTCTCGCATTCCAGGATTTGGGTGAATCTAATCGCAACAGGCTTTACGATGGATCAGGTAATGTTCAAATACTTTCACAAACAGGAGTTGATGATAACAGAGCAAACTCCCTTTATGAAAATGTAAAAGACGTTCCGCAGGTTCGTCAATTTCTCAATGCCAACCAATATCTCGATGGGCAGGGGTATGAAGCTCGTGTCGATTACCATAAAGTAGGATTAGCCCGCAAACTCGATCAGTCAGAATTCACTTATCACCCACAGCTCGGTTATATCTCAGTCAATCAAAAACTGCAACCCAATCAGGTTTTAGCTGTCGCATTTCAGTACTCTTATCAAGGGCGAACCTATCAGGTTGGTGAGTTCTCAACTGATGTAAATGGAGATCAGCCGCTCATGCTCAAAATGCTGAAGAGTACTGAACTCAGAACCGATGTGCCGATGTGGGATCTGATGATGAAAAACGTTTACTCACTCAGCGCATACCAGGTTCAGAGCAATGAATTTAAGCTCAATGTGTGGTACCTCGATCGCGATAGAGGAGTTGAAACGAACTTCATCGATGACGGGCCTGCTGATGTAAACGGAAGGCCTTTGATACAAGTACTCGGGCTCGATAAATTGGATGTCAACAAAAAACCAAACCCCGATGGTGTTTTCGATTTCCTCACTTTTCAGAACCAGTATGTGCCAACGATAAACCCCGATAATGGTCGTATTTACTTTCCAACTCTTGAGCCGTTTGGTCAAACAATTAGAGAGAAAATGGGAACGAAAGAACTGGGAGACCTGTACGCATTTGACTCTTTGTACACGGTGCCAAGGGAGATTGCAAAAGTTTCTTTTCCTGATAAAAACCGCTTTACGATTAAAGGAGAATTCCAGAGTTCATCGAGTAATGAAATTGCGCTGAATGCTCTTAACGTGCCTGAAGGATCTGTAAAAGTGACTGCCGGGGGACGCGAGCTGGTAGAAAACCAGGACTATACAGTTGATTACACACTTGGGCGAGTGAAAATACTGAATGAAGGACTTTTAGAAAGTGGAACACCAATTAATATTTCTTTGGAGAGTAATGCCTCTTTTAATGTGCAAACACAAACTTTGTTCGGGTCGCGATTTGATTATAAAGTGAGTGAAGACCTCATGTTTGGTGGTACAATCATGAACCTAACTGAGCGCCCTGTAACAAGGAAAACGAATGTTTACGAAGAGCCGATGTCGAACACGGTTTATGGCCTCGATGGTACATACAGGACAGATGCTCCATTTCTCACAAAATTTGTCGATAATATCCCATTCCTCGATACCAAGGAAAAATCCTCAATTCAGGTTAGTGGTGAATTTGCTCAGTTAATTCCAGGCCACAACAAGGCAATTGGAGATGAAGGGAGTTCTTATATCGATGACTTTGAGGGTAGTCAAACCACTATTGATTTGCGTTCGCGAACGATGTGGTCACTGGCCAGTGTTCCACAGGGACAGCCTGATCTTTTCCCCGAAGCTGAGTTGACCAACAACCTAGCAACTAACTTCAACCGCGCCTTACTGGCCTGGTATACGATTGACCCATTATTCTGGCGAAATGACGCACGAACCCCTGATCACATTGCCGATGATGAGGATATGCAATCAAACCACTTCATGAGACAGGTTCCGCTCGATGAGGTTTTCCCTAACAGACAAGCTGCAAACGCACAGTTCAACAATATTCCAACATTTGACCTGGCCTTTTACCCGAGCGAAAAAGGTCCTTACAACTACGATGTTGATGGAACCGATAGAAATGGTAATCAATATGGTTTTGGAGTAGAACAAGGAGCTAACGGAGGAGTGAGACTGAAAAGACCAGAGCGTAGATGGGCAGGAATACAAAGGCCAATTATCCAGCAGGACTTCAACAGTGCCAATGTCGAATACATTCAGTTTTGGGTAATGGACCCATTCAACGAAGATTACGAATACGGATCTGACAATGGTAAGCTTTACATCAACCTGGGAACGATCTCTGAAGACATTCAAAAAGATGGTCAAATCATCTACGAAAACCTTATTGATACTGAAGACAGGCCGGCTAATCGGGTTCTGACCGAGCAGTACACATCAGCTTACGGCCGTTTTACACCGGGTCAGCGTTACGTGAATGGATTCGACAATAACCCCGATGCTCGAAACAACCAGGACATCGGCCTCGATGGTTTGCGCAATGATGAAGAACAGGTGTTTTTTGAAAGTTACATCAACGAACTCACCACACTCATCCCGGGAGCTAATGTGAGTGACCCCTCAAGTGATGACTTCCTTTACTACCAGGGTGATGAGCTGGATAATCAACAAGCCAATATTCTAGAGCGCTACAAGTACTTCAATAATCACGATGGAAATTCCCCAATAGCAGGTCAGTCAGGAGATGCTGCAATCGGTTCAACTCGCCCTGATGCTGAGGATATCAACGATGACAACAACCTCGATGATATTGAAAATTACTGGCAGTATTCAGTTGACATTTCACCGCAGGAAGTAAACCCTAACAATGTGGGCGATAATTACATTACCGATATGCTGGAAACAACGGTTACCACAACTAATGGTCAGAGCCGTAACATCCGTTGGTACCAGTTTCGCATACCGTTAGATGAAGGAACACCAATCGGGAATATCAAAGACTTTCGATCAATCCGCTTTATGCGGATGTTCATGAGAGGGTTTAGCAATCCGGTTGTGATGCGTTTTGCCAGGCTGGAGCTCGTTCGTGGAGAATGGAGACGTTTTGATGGAAGTTTGCAGGAGCCGGGAGATTACCTCGTGGAAGATGAAAATACAGAGTTTGTTGTGCAAGCCGTAAACTTTGAGGAAAACAGTGAAAGAACACCGGTCAATTATGTGATTCCGCCAGATATTGAGCGTGAAATAAACATCGGAACTACCAACCAGCAGCAATTGAATGAGCAATCGCTCGAAGTAGCCGTTTGCGATTTGAAAGACGGTGAGGCAAGGGCTGCTTACCGTCAAATGGACCTCGATCTTTTGTCTTACGGAAAAATAAAAATGTTTGTCCACGGTGAGTCTCGTGATCAGGCAAACCCAATTGAAAATGATGAGGTAACCGTTTTCATGCGTTTGGGAACTGACTTTGAAAATAACTATTACGAGTATGAAATTCCATTGAAAATTACGCCACCCGGAGTTTACAATTCAGATGATGACGCAGCAAAAAGAAGAGTTTGGCCAGAAGCGAACAACTTTGAAGTAGATTTTGATGCTTTGAAACGGGCTAAAACGAACAGGAACCGTACTTCAAATAGTAATCCAAACTCTGTCAACAACCAATCGCGCTTTGAATACAATGATGGTAAAGCCACAATTTACGTGAAAGGGAATCCCAACCTTGCCACGGTTAAAACCATTATGATCGGTATTCGGAACCCTAAAGCTCAGCCGGGATCTGAAGATGACGGAATGCCAAAGTGTGCAACAGTTTGGTTCAATGAGTTGAGGTTGAGTGAATTTAACGACCAGGCAGGATGGGCCGCAATTGGTAGAATGAATGCTCAACTTGCAGATTTTGCGACAGTTGCTGTTTCAGGGCAAATGAGTACACCGGGCTGGGGAACAATTGAGCAAAAAGTTAGTGAGAGACAGCGCGAAACAATTCAGCAGTTCGATGTATCTTCAAACATGTCACTCGGTAAATTCTTTGGTAAAAAATCAGGAATCAAAATTCCGGCTTATGTCGGTTATCAGGAATATGTCAGCAGACCTCAATTTGCGCCTCTCGCTCCAGATATTGAATTTGATGATTACGTCAACGAATCTTATCCCGATGGAGATAAACAGGATTCGGTAAGGAGAGTTCAGGAAACAAGGCGTATTAGGCGTAGTGTTAACCTAACAAATGTAAGGAAAGAGAAAACAAACCCTCAAAAGAAATCGCGATTCTATGACATATCCAATTTCTCAGCAACGCTTTCTTATTCTGAAGACTTTGAACGAGATTTCAATACCGAATACGACAGGACGAAACGATACAGGGGAGGTATAACCTATAACCATTCCTTTGATCCTGAAAACATTAAGCCATTTAACAAGATTAACTTCTTGCGGAAAAGTAAATACTTGCGACTGATAAGGGACTTTAATTTCTATTTACTCCCCAAGCAAGTTTCATTCTCAACTAATTTTGACAGGAGATACAACGAGCGCAAGGTTAGAAACAACCAGCCTGATATCACCGCTGATATGCCTCCATTTTACAACAAATCGTTCAACTGGAATCGCAACTATTCCATGCGCTGGGATCTGACCAGATCACTGAAGCTCGATTTTCAGGCGAATAACCAGGCTTTGATCGAAGAACCCAGAGGTGCAGTGAATAAAGATGTTTATGCTGAACAATATGATCAATGGAAAGACTCGGTTTGGACAGCAATCAAAGACTTTGGAACCAATACGCGATACAACCATCAAATAGGGTTAAATTACAGTCTTCCGCTAAGCAAAATACCGGCATTGGACTGGATTAATAGTAGCGCTCGTTATAACGCAACGTACAATTGGGATAGAGCACCATTTGCAGCCGATTCTTTAGGGAATACTATTCAGAACACACGTCAGGTTTCAATCAATGCCTCGTTCAACTTCCTCTCGCTTTACAACAAGGTGAAATTCCTGCGAGAAATCAATAGGAAAGCACAACTTGCACAGCGCGAAAAACAACGCGATCAAAGAGGAAGGGGGAGAAGGCAAACACAAAACGATACAACAGATAAAAAAGACGACAATAAACTCTCAATATTAGAGCACGCTGTTAAGTCATTGATGATGTTTAAAAACGCATCAGCATCTTATTCACGAAACCAGGGTGTAATGTTGCCAGGGTATAGCCCCGAACACAGAATACTGGGAATGAACCCTAATTTCTCAGCACCGGGAGCCGGATTTATTGTAGGACAACAAGACAATTTTGGTGATGATGGATTGAATTTTCTCGATCACGCTCAACAAAAGGGCTGGCTTGTCCAGGAGGATGCGTTTAATCAAATGTATAGTGAGACCTACTCTGAACGATTCAACTATAGACTCACAATGGAGCCCGTCAAGGATCTTAGGGTAGAACTTACAGGTAACTATGATGAGTCCAGGAACTTCTCTACCTACAACCGTTGGTATGATACATTGATTTACGAAGATGGAACTGAAGCCTATGACTTATTCAATCGCGAGTCACCCATCACAACAGGTAATTTTAGCAGAACATTTTTCTCTTTCCCAACATCGTTTATTCAGGATAATGACCAATATGTAAATGAAGCTTTTCAAAACTTCTCTGATTTCAGAACCGATGTCTCAAGGCGTTTGTCTGCCGAAAACCCATACACGAGTCCTGATACCGAATTTGAAGGAGATAGTGTTCAAACATCTCAGGAATTTTACCAGGGTTATGGCCCCACACACCCTGAGGTTCTCATACCGGCATTCATGGCAGCTTACTCAGGAAAAGAAGCAAAAGATGTCAACCTCAATCCATTTAGTAAAACACCAATGCCCAACTGGCGATTAACCTATACAGGACTGAGTAAACTTAAAGCGCTCAAAAAATGGTTTAAGTCAGTAACATTGAGCCATGCTTATCAATCGACATTCAGTATAGCCAGTTACCGAACAAATATCCTCTATGAAGATCCTGAAGGAGTAGGGTTTACCTCTGTTAGAGATCCGGTGAATGGAGTGAATATTGTCCCTCAAAACGAATACAGAACCGTGACAATTCAGGAATCTTTTAGTCCACTCATCAATATCGATATGAGTTGGAAAAACAGCTTGATCACAAGATTTGAAGTGCGTTTTGATAGAAGCTTGTCATTGAGCATTGCCAATGCTCAAATTACAGAAACACGCGGGCAAGAGTACACTGTAGGGCTAGGGTACACATTTGACCAAATCAAAATTCCGTTCACGTTGCCATCGAAACAGGATAAGATTAAAAGTGACCTCAGGACACGTGCAGATTTCTCAATCAGGAACAATTATACAATCCTCCGCAAACTTGAAACAGATGTTAGACCAAACGAGCCCACCGGAGGCCAGCGAATCATGTCAATCAAGCTCACAGCAGATTATTCGCTGAGTAAAAACCTCAATATTCGTCTATTCTTCGATAGAGTTGTCAATACACCGGTTATTTCACTTGCTTATCCAACAGCCAATACCAACGCGGGTTTGAGCATTCGTTTTACCATTACCGGCTAATAAAGTTTGAGAAAAGCAGGAAATGAATTTATTTTGGCGCAAAATCAAGTTATATGAATTTCCCTGAAGAATTAAAGTACACAAAAGATCACGAGTGGATCAAAGTTGATGGTGACGTGGCAATTGTAGGTATTACTGATTATGCACAAAGCGAATTAGGTGATATTGTTTACGTTGAAGTTGAAACCGAAGGCGAAGAACTCGATAGAGAAGAAGTCTTTGGAACTATAGAAGCTGTAAAAACAGTTTCTGATCTGTTCATGCCTGTTTCCGGTGAGGTTGTAGAATTTAATGAATCACTTGAAGACGATCCCGAAACTGTAAATAACGATCCCTACAATGACGGCTGGATCATCAAAATCAAAATGAGTAACTCAAGTGAACTCGATGATCTTATCTCAGCAAGTGATTATAAAGAAGAAGTAAACGCGTAATGCTCCACAAGCTTGAGGTGTATAAGTACGCCTTTTTAACTGCATTATTCATAGCTGTTTTGAGTATGTTCCCGGGCGGGCAAACTCCTAAAGTCAGTATTGAAGGACTCGATAAAATTATCCACTTTATCATGTACTTCGTGCTTATGTGGTTTTTAATTCAGGCAAACATCAAGCAAGTAATTATTCCAAAACTCAAGGGTAGAGCAATTTTGATCAGTACTATAGTTACTGTACTTTACGGAGTTGTAATAGAAATCATACAGGGCACAGTACTTGTTGGTAGAAGTTTCGAATGGTTTGATATCCTGGCAAATGTGACAGGAACAATTTCAGGGATTGGCGCTTTTTTAGCCGTTTTTGGAAAACCTGAATATTATATAATTAGGCGCTGTAAGAGCAATATTGAGCAATAAAGCGAAATATGTTTTCGTTTTTGATAACATGGAATTGATAAACATGAGCGGTATTTCACGTTTGTTTAAAACAGAAATATTAATTTAGCCGCTCAAGAATAAAGGACTACTATGGAAAAAAAGAAAAATCCGGAAGTCGATATCAATAAAAAGCGAAACCTATTCTTTTTTGTGGGTTTTGTTTTTGCGCTCGGCATGGTACTCGTTGCCTTTGAGTGGAAAATATTTGAGCAGACTAAAACTGAATTAGGTCAACTCAATATTCAAAATGAGGAAGAAGAAATGATTCCTATTACTCAGCGTAAACCGCCACCACCGCCACCACCACCAAAGCAACAAGTCATTGAAATTGTAGATGACGATGAAGAGATTGAAGAAGAGCTGGAAATCGAATCAACTGAAATTGATGAAGACGCAATGGTTGAGTTCGAGGAGATGCCTGAAGAAGAGGTGGTAGAAGAACCTGAAATTTTCCAGGTAGTTGAGGATCCACCAGAATTCCCGGGTGGAGAAGAGGAGCTTTTCAAATACCTCGGTAAATCAATTCAATACCCGCCAATGGCAAAAGATGCCGGTGTATCAGGTGTTGTTTATGTGACTTTCGTAGTAAACGAAGATGGATCGATCAGCGATGTTGAAGTACTTCGCGGTATTGGAGCCGGCTGTGATAAAGAAGCCATTAGAGTTGTTGAAAATATGCCCAAATGGAAACCGGGTAAACAACGTGGAAAATCAGTTAAAGTACAATTTAACTTGCCAATCCGCTTTACACTTAGATAGATTCGACTTAGTTCATATATTCAAGGCTACTCAACGTTGAGTAGCCTTTTTTATTGTCGTAATATTCCTGGAAGGTAGGCGTTTATAAAGAAAACGCTATGCTAAAATCAAGAAATTCTTTCAGGAAACTAAACAGGAAAAGACCATTCTTTTTTCTAATTGGTCTTATCGTTGCCACCTCTGTTTCTCTCGTAGCTTTTGAATACAGGGTAGAGGAATTCATACCCATTGATCTGGGAGGCGTTGAAGAAACCGATATTGAAGATGTGATGATACCAATCACATATAAAACCGAAGAAGTACCGGAAATTAAAAAAACAAACAAAACAAAGCCGGAACCAAAACCACAACCTGTTAAAAAGAGTCCACGGTCAGAGCCGGATCCGACCAGAGAGGTCCCCGAAATTAAATTGCCTGATCCCGGCACTTTTGATTTGCCAGAAAAAACAGAGAAAGAGGGTCCGTTTGTGCAGGTTGAACAAATGCCTGTATTTGGTGATTGTAAAGCCGGACTCAGTGAAGCTTCAAAAAAAGCCTGCACGGATAAAAATATTTTCAAATTTTTGAGTGAGAACATAACAGTACCTGAAGTAATCAAAGATATTGGTGCCAGTAGTACAGTTTACGTAAGTTTTGTAGTAAATGAAAATGGAAGTGTTAGCGATGTTAAGGTTCTCAATAAAGAGCGGGTTCACCCCTCATTAGTTAAAGAGGCTGTTAGTACGATAGAATCAATGGATAACTGGAAAGCTGGTTTTCAGGGTGGAAAAGCAGTGAAGGTTCTCTACAGAATTCCAATTAAATTTACAGTGCGCTAAATAAGAATCATTCTTACATTTGAGGCATGGAAAGCGATAGTGTAAGAAAAGCAGTTGAAATAGCTAAAGACATTAAAGAATCGCCAGTGTCGCTCAATACAGAGCAACTGGCTTTTTTATTTTCAGCAATTGATCTCACAACTTTAAATAACCACGACAACGATGAATCGGTGAAGGCATTTTGTGAAAAGGTCAACGATTTTGATGCGCCAAAGTACAACCTTCCCTATTTAGCTGCTGTTTGTGTTTTTCCAAACTTTATTGCTACAGCCAAAAAAACACTTGTCAACTCTGCTATTCAGCTCGCTTGCGTAACCGGGAACTTTCCAACCGGTCAAACATTTCCTTTAATGAAAGTCATAGAAACACAAAAAGCGGTTGAAGATGGCGCTTCTGAAATTGATATGGTGATCAACCGCGGTTACACGGTCAATAATGAATTCAGTTTAATTGAAAAGGAAGTAAGCGAAGTGAAATCGGCATGTGATGGTGCACGACTTAAAGTGATTTTGGAAACGAGCGATTTCTCAGATGATATGAAGCTTTACAGTGCTTCAATGGCAGCACTCAAGGGCGGAGCTGATTTTCTCAAAACATCTACAGGAAAAACCAATGAAGGAGCAACACTTCACAAAGGAGCGATTTTGTGCGCTGCTATAAAAGATCATGCAACAAAGTGGGGGATGCAAACCGGAGTGAAATTCTCGGGCGGAATTCGCACTTCTGAAGATGCCCAGCGATACGTAAGGCTGGTTCACGAAATTCTTGGTAAAGACTGGATTACTCCCACGTTTTTCAGAATTGGAGCCAGCAGCCTGGCGGGCAAGGTTCTGACCGATATGGATAAAAATATTTCGCATTCATTTTAATGAGCTTTAAACACATAGTCATATCGTCTGTTTTTTTGTTGGGGTCTTTGAGTGTGAAAGCTCAATCTTACATTCTCAATCAGAACCACACTTTCAATAAACAGTGGCAAAGTGTGTTGTATTTTGAACCTAATTATACGCACTTTGGCAGCTCACTTCCATCGATGGATTTTGAATCGAAGAAGCGAGTTGACAGTATTAAACTGGCGCGTGCGGGAGTGAAGGAACGCAAAACATGGTTTGGACGAAAACTGCTTGTTGAGCCTTTTGTTAAAGTTGATACAGGTGATTTCTATATGGAAATTAATCCGGCAGTAAACGGGAAGTTTGGCAGGGACTTAAACGATAAAACAGACGAAACGCTTTACACCAATACGCGCGGTGTTTTTCTTCAGGGCCACCTGACTGATAAGGTCAGTTTTTACTCATCATTCTACGAGAATCAATCTTTCTTTCCGCAGTACATGGACAGCGTGATTCGCAGTTATTCAGTAGTCCCTGGAGAAGGTCGCTATAAAGGCTTTAAGGATGGCGGATTTGATTATGCTATGGCGAGCGGAGTGGTGCAGTTTAAACCTACAAAGTGGCTGGGAGCTGCAATTGGTCACGACAGGTTAAACTACAGGCACGGATATCGTTCTTTGTTCCTTTCAGATCATTTGATGAACTACCCGTTTATGAAACTCAAAACCACATTGTTGGGAGGTGTTGTGAATTATGAAACTGTGGTTACGTGGTTTCAGGAGTCGAGAAGAACACCAGATGTGGGTCCGGCTGAGGATGTCTTGATTCGCAAAAACGGAAACTTCCACTACTTGAGTTTTAAGCCCTCACAGCATTTTGAATTGGGTGTTTTTGAAGGGAGTATCTTCAAAACCTGGGATGACTTAACAGGAAAGCAAGTTTTCAATTATGGAATCGTGAATCCCTTACCCTTTTACAATTACACGATGGCGGAGGACTCTCCGGATATTTATGGCATTATTGGAGCGCAATTCTCAACTTATTTTCTACAAAGTACACAGGTTTATGGTCAGATCGCGACTGATGAAAATGGTGGATCAGGTTTTCAGTTAGGAGCCAGCTATAATTATGAAGGGTTGTTTACGCTGGGGCTTGAATACAACAAAACGAAAGAACTTTATAGGGCTTCAAATGGCAATGATGGTTTGCCTGAAGAGTACCGCTATGCCGATTATCAACATTTTAATCAGCCATTAGGTAATGCCTGGGGAGGAGACACTGAAGAACTCATCGCCAGATTACAGTTTCAGTACAAGAGGTTTTTGATCCGCACTCAAATAAATTACTCAACTGATAATGATAATGAGAAAAGAATTTTGAGAGGTAATGTTGGGTATATTTTGAACCCCAGTTACAATGCTCACTTCTACGTTGGCGGACTAATGCATTCACAATACAATACCGAGTGGCTGAGTTTTGGTTTTAAAACTGCATTGCGGAGTAATTATTTAGATTTTTGATGAAGAGGTTTTTACTGATCATATCGCTTTTGGTTTCCATCGGGCTCAATGCTCAAAATGAGCAGGCTTTTGAGTACAAGTGGAAAACTATGCAGGAGACAGATTCGATGGGATCTGACCGCCACACGTTTGCGAATTATCACTCTTTTACTCGAGGTGTTTCAGGATCTGACCGTGAAAAAAATAACATTTCCATTCTTCCGGTTCTCGAATTAGGAGGCGATACGAATACTGCTTTTTTAGGTGCCGGAGTGCAATTTCACGGGAGAGTAAAAGATAAATTTGGATATTCGGTTACCGGGCTTTTCAATTATTACAAAACGTGGGAAGATCACGGTTTTAAAGCTTTTAGCGATTTGGGAGTTGTGCCCGGTGTGGGCAGATTGCACAAAAATACAGATGACGAGTACTGGTCATTTTACGGTCAGGGAAAGCTGACTTACAGGCCAATAGAGTACATTGATTTAGAGTTAGGGCGTGGAAAACACCATTTTGGCGAAGGTTACCGCTCTTTGTTTCAAAGTGATTACGCTTCTCCGGCAGAGTATTTCAAAATCACATCCACATTTTGGCGCATTCAATACACCAATCTGTGGCAGCGATTGCAACACGTAAACTTTGTAGATGTTGAAGAAGGTGAATGGCGCGCTGAAGATAAATGGACCACAACACACATCTTCGATTTCAAGGCCAGTAAACGAATTTCATTTCAGCTTTTTGAGACTGTAATTTGGCAAAATGGAGAAGGAGAAGTGCATCGCGGGTTTGATCCAAATTATCTCAATCCAATGATTTTTTATCGTCCGGTTGAGTTTTCTATTGGCTCTCCTGATAATGTGATGATAGGAGCCGGGATGAGCTATTTTGCATCCAGGGAAATCAAGCTGTACGGACAACTTCTACTCGATGAGTTTTTGCTCAAAGAAATTAGAGCGCGAGAAGGTTGGTGGGGGAATAAATATGCCGGCCAAATTGGGATAAAAAGTTACAATTCACTCGGGATTGACGGACTTCTTCTATTAGGAGAATTCAATGCTGTGAGGCCGTTTACATACGCGCACGGAGCAGCAGTTCAAAGTTACGGAAACCTGAATCAACCACTCGCACATCCCTTTGGTGCAAATTTTTATGAAGTGTTGGCACTTGCCGCTTATCGAGAAGAAAGATTCTTTTTCCAAAGTAAATTCAGCTGGAAAAAACAAGGCTTGAGCACGAGTGAAAATGTTGGAGAGGATATTTTCACGAGCTATTTCATCAATCGACAGCGCGATAGAGGTTTTGAAATAGGAGAGGGAGAATCCTATTCTTATGCAATTGCCGAGATGAGAGCCCAGTATTTGCTATCGCCCGATATGAACCTATGGCTACAGGCTCTCGTAAATGTTAAGATAGCGTTGAGTAATCATTCTGATGATGCCATGTTTAAAGTTGGAATAAAGTCAGCAATATTTAATCGCTATTACGATACTCAACTGAGATAAATTTTGCCCGCTTAAATGCGCGGCTTATTTTTGCACCACAATTTTAGTAGTGAGTCAAACAAATTCAAATACACTTTCGGTCAGAGCCGTACTAAGCGAAAAAGCGTCAGCATACGTAGCCTTTACGAAATTCAGGTTGGCATCGTTAGTCGTTTTTTCAGCTTCAGTCAGTTATTTTTTTGCAGCTGATGCAATCAACTGGGGCAAATTCACAGCTCTCGTTATCGGTGGCTTTTTAGTGACAGGGGCATCAAACGGCTTCAATCAAATCATTGAAAAAGATCTCGATAAACTCATGTCGAGGACCAAAAACAGACCTTTACCCACAGGAAAGATGACGATCAACGAAGGTCTTTGGCTTTCTCTCATCATGGGAGCAGTAGGAATTAGCTTATTGTGGTTTGTCTTAAATCCGTTGAGCGGGCTCTTAGGTGCGCTTGCACTCATACTTTATGCCGGAATTTACACCCCTCTCAAGAGGAAAACATCATTTGCTGTTTTTGTTGGAGCATTTCCCGGAGCTATTCCGCCAATGTTAGGCTACATTGCCGAGACGGGCCAGTTTGGGTTAATCCCCGGAATCTTATTCGCAATACAATTTGTTTGGCAATTCCCGCATTTTTGGGCCATCGCATGGAAAGCTGATGATGATTATCGCAGAGCAGGCTTTCATCTACTTCCGTCTCCTGGCGGAAAAGACAAGTCGTCAGCAATGCAAGCTTTCGTCTATGCAATGTTCCTGATACCAATCAGCTTACTGCCGTTTTATTTTGGTGTAACCGGAGTTGTATCAGCTATCATCGCGATAATTTTAGGCGCTTATTACGCCTATTACGCTTTCAAACTTTACAAAACAGTTGATGATAAAGCAGCGACAAAACTAATGTTTGCCTCATTTGTTTATCTGCCTGTTGTACAAGTAGCTTTATGGCTAGATAAAATTTAACAAGATGGAATATTCAGAATACGCAGGAGAGATAGAAGATCAGGAGAAGAAGGAAACGAGGCGGAAGTCGGCAAAACCTTTACTTTGGGTAGGAATGGTTGGCATTTTGATGGCTTTTGCCGGTTTGACGAGTGCGTATTTAATCCGCCATTCTGATTCTGATTGGGTTTCATTCGAGTTGCCAGATTCCTTTTTTATTAGCACTGCTTCAATTTTATTGAGCAGCATCGCTTTGATTTTATCAAAAAGAGCTGTCAAAAAAGGTAATCTCAGTCAGGTTAAACAGTTTGTAGGGCTGAGTCTTATTTTTGGGCTAGGCTTTGTGGTAGCTCAATTTTACAGCTACGGAGTACTCGTTGAGAACGGACATTACTTCACAGGAAGTAATATTTCTTCCTCTTTTTTATACGTTTTAACAGGATTTCACCTGGCTCACGTAATTTCAGGAATCATCGTGTTAATCGTACTTTTGGTTCGTTCGTTAATGGAAAAATATACTGCTGAAGAGCATCTCGGATTGTCATTGGGAGCAACTTACTGGCATTTTTTAGATGTTCTCTGGATATATTTACTGTTATTTTTACTATTTATTCGTTAACATTGCAGCAACTTCAACTCGAAATCTAAAAAGATGGCCGCAGAAGCATCAAAACCAATTGATTCAAAAGTATTGTGGGGCGGAGGAAGATCCCCATTTAGTGTAAGTTACGGAAAATTAATGATGTGGTTTTTCCTCATCTCCGATGCGTTAACCTTTGGTGGTTTTCTGGGAGCTTTGGGATTTGCTCGTCACAAATTTGAAGCCGTTTGGCCTGTTACTGAACAAATTTTTTATCACTTCCCTTTTGTTCCGCACGATGTTCATTTGCCGCTTCTCTATGTTGCGTTAATGACTTTTATTCTCATTGTGAGTTCTGTAACAATGGTGTTAGCTGTTGAAGCCGGTCACAGGATGGATAAAAAAGGTGTTACAAAATGGTTGGCTCTCACAGTAGTTGGCGGTTTTATTTTCCTCGGTTCACAGGCATGGGAGTGGTCAACATTTATTCACGGATCTGACCATGGTGTTTATAAATTGAACAGTGGTTTTACTACAGAGTTAGTCACAAGCGGGGGTGAAAAAACTACTGCTGATTTAGGCAGTGGAGTAGTTGCTGAAATACAGGCTGACGAATCACTATTAATCAAAAATGGCGAGTTTATCGGATCAACAGTAACCGGTGAAGATGCTGAGGCTATTAAGTCAACGGCCGAATTTGTTCACGGTGCAAGTCTTACAAGAAATGAATACGGTCACCAATTATACGCTGATTTCTTCTTCTTTATTACAGGTTTCCACGGTACTCACGTGTTGAGTGGTGTGATTTTGAATCTCGTAATTTTAATCAACGTGATCAAGGGTGTTTACCATAAACGAGGTCACTATGAAATGGTTGAAAAGTCTGGTCTTTACTGGCACTTTGTTGACCTTGTTTGGGTTTTCGTATTTACATTCTTTTATCTTGTTTAAGGTTTTTAAAGCGCATTACGATGGAAAGAGATGATGTTATAGAATATTCCCTTTACAACCACCACAATGAGGAGGAAGGGAAAAAGATTCGCAAAAATATTTACTTGGTGACAATCATTTTATCGGTTGTCACGATCGTTGAAGTTCTCATGGGGGTTCTACTACCTAAAGCTGCTTTAGGAATGAATTCTACTGCGTGGGAGATGGTGAAACTGGGCTATGTGATTTTAACGCTCCTCAAGGCAGGATATATCGTTGTGATCTTCATGCACCTTGGCGATGAAAGGAAATCATTGAAATGGGCGATTTTAGCGCCTTACGCTCTCTTTATCCTTTACTTGCTCTACATTCTACTGGTAGAAGCAAGCGCGTAAAATAAATTATACAACATTTAAACTCTTTAGAGTTCTATGTCTCGTAAAACAAAGCAGGGTCTCATACTATTAGCTATTTTGGTGATGCCCTCGCTTTTCTATGTGGTGTTATCATCTGGAGAACACGACATTGGCGGAATGCCTTATTACGGTCCCAGAGAAGCCGATCCAAACTCGGAGATAAAAAAAGGTGTTCCTGACACGATCTATTATTCCCTGCCATCATATCCTGATAGTAAAACTGCTGATGGTGCTGGTTTTGATTGGTCTTCAATAGAGGGGCAAATCAAAGTTGTTTCATTTGCTCATCCTGATGATGAGGGTTTTAGGGTGATGGAGCAAATGCAAACTGTTTTTGAACGCTTCAGCGACAAAGAACAGGTTGACCTTCTTACATTCTTTCTGGGAGAGACACTCAACGATTCTACTGTAACTGCTTTGCGCGAAGGCTATTCTCCCAATAACAAAAATTGGAGATTATTAAAATCTGAAAGTGCTAAAACTTTTGCACTCGAAGGTTTGTTAATTGAATCTGAATCGAACCTGGAAATTGACTGGTATAACACCATTGTACTTGTCGATCAGAATAATCACATCAGAGGTTATTACGATGGATTGCAATACGTTGAGACGAAAGCTTTAATGGATGGCATAAAATCATTGCGATTTGTGGAGTACAGGCCTGTAAAAATGGAAGAGGATGAAGGAGAATAAGAATGTTGTGAGGTTTATTTGGGTATTTACAGTTGTTGTTTATGCCCTTGTTATCATTTTACACGAATTGCCACAGGCTGATTACGAGCCGGCTTTTGTCAGTGCATTACCCATGTTAAACGCTGTAATTAACGGGACGTGTTTCTTTTTGCTCATTGCCGCACTCGTAGCAGTCAAAAGAAAGAATATCGCTCTCCACAAAGCTTTTAACACCACGGCTATGGCTTTGAGTGTGATTTTTTTGCTTTCCTATGTCACCAACCACTATTTTTCAGGCGATACCAAATATGCCGGAGAATACGCAACGCTTTTTTACTTTATTCTCATCACTCATATTGCCCTTGCCGGGATTTCACTTCCCTTCATCCTGTTATCCTATTATCGTGGTCTCACAGGTAATATTCAGCGACACAAGCGTCTGGTAAGGTTTACTTATCCAATTTGGCTCTATGTAACTTTAACAGGTGTTTTGGTGTATATTTTCTTAGCTCCATTTTACTGAGATGAAAAAAGTAATTCTATTTACCGTTCTTATCGTTTTGGCTCTGTTTTGGTCAGAGCCTAACATTGCCCAGTGCTCAATGTGCCGGGCTGTTGTGGAAAATAACGACAGTAACATTGGGCAGGGACTAAACAATGGAATTCTCTATTTGATGGGGTTTCCTTACATCATGATTATGGCAGTTGGAATACTCCTATTCAGGAAGTTTTCAAAAGATCACAAACAAGCGGCTGCATAAATAGCAATCCCTTCTATCAGGAATATTTACCTGTAATATTTTCATAGCGCAATTCCCCAAAAAAACGATCAGTAATATGAAAGGCTATTTACTTTTGTCATAAATAGCTTAACATGAAAAGAACTGTCCTGATTTTACTTTTCTCGTCAATTTCATTTTTGACGTTTAGTCAGCAAGAAGAAAAAGTTTGGACTCTACGCCAATGTATCGATTATGCCATCGAAAATAACCTCCAGGTAGAGCAGAGCAGGCTAAATGTGAAATCGAACGAACAAGGCCAGCTAAATGCTTACGGAGACCTTTTGCCAAGTGTCAATGGACAAGCTTCCCATTCATACAATTTTGGACAAACAATTGACCCTTACACCAACACGTTTGCTAACGACTGGACACAGTCTAACAACTTTAGAATTGGTGCTAACTGGACGCTCTTCAATGGGATGCGAAACATCAATAACGTCAAGAAAAACCAACTTGATGTGATGGCGAGCAAGCAGGCTCTTGAAACGGCCGAAAATGAAATTTCGCTCCAGGTCACAAGCGCTTTCATGGATGTACTGTTTAATCGCGAACAACTGAAAGTTGCCCAATCTCAACTGGAAATTACAAGAGAACAAACTGAGCGTACCAGAAAACTCTACAATGCAGGAAGCGTTGCACAAGGAGAGTTGCTCAACATAGAGGCACAGTTAGCACAGGAAGAAGTCAATAAAATTAACAGAGAAAATAACTTGAACCTGGCCGTTTTGAGTTTGAAACAATTGTTGCGCATTCCATCGTCAGAACCATTTGAAATCGTTTCACCTGAAACTTTCGATGCTGATCAACTCCAAATGCCCAACCAGTCACAATCGATCATTGAAACGGCTCTGAATAATTACCCGAGTATTCAACAGAGAGAAACAGAAGTGGAAAGTGCCGAGATGCAAATTTCACTTGCAAAGGGGATGCTTAGTCCAACAATTTCGTTATCAGGCGGATTAGCAACGGGGTACTCCGGCTTGCGGACAGAGGTTGTTTCTGTGCAGCCGGGCAGTCCAAGAGAAATAGGTTATGTGAGCGGATCTAATCAACCTGTTCTAACTCAAACGTTCAATCAGGAGTTGAGAGATGTGCCCTTTTTTGATCAGTTAGACAACAACCTCAATAGGAATGTTGGTTTTTCTATGTCGATTCCTATTTTCAATAACTTCTCAACGCTTACATCCATCAACCGTGCTGAGATTCAGCGCGACATGGCTCAAACAAGACTCAAACAGGAAAAACAAACGGTTACGCAAGATATTGAACGCGCTTATGCTGATGCAATGGCTTCATTCAAACGTTACCAGGCTTCTAAGAAAAGTGTTCAGTCTCTCGAGACTGCTTTTGATTACTCTGAGAAAAGGTTTGATGTTGGTATGATCAACGCAGTTGATTACAACACTGCAAAAAATAATCTTACCCAGGCTAAGGCTGATCTATTGCGCGCTAAATACGAGTACCTGTTCAGGTTGAAAGTTCTCGACTTTTACCAGGGAAATCAAATCGCATTTGAATAATGAAAAAGAAAAAATACTGGATAATAGGCGGAGTCATTTTGATAATACTTATTGTTTTGGCAGTTTGGAAAAGCCAAAACACTGATGACAGCAAACCTGTTCTTTCTGAGGAAGCTAAGGTTCGTAATATCATTGAAAAGGTTTCCGCTAACGGAAAAATACAGCCTGAAAAAAGCGTTGATATTTCCCCTGAAGTTCCAGGTGAAATTATCGAGCTACCGATAAAAGAAGGGCAAAAAGTCAAAAAAGGTGATTTACTCGCCAAGATCAACCCTGATATTTACATAGCTGCTGTCAACAGGGCTGAGGCATCTTTGAATTCTTCATTGGCAAATGCAGCTAATTCAAGAGCCCGGCTGGAACAGGCTAAAGCGAGGTTGATCAATGCCAGGAATATCTACAACCGACAAAAGAAATTATTTGACGATGGGGTGATTTCTCAGCAGGAATTCGATCAAACAAAAGCTGACTACGATATTGCTGTTGCTGAGAAAAATGCAGCACAGGAATCACTCCAGGCAGCAAACTACAATGCGAAAAGTGCTGAGGCCAGTGTGAAAGAAGCCAGGGACAATCTCGAACGCACAACGATCAAGGCACCAATTGACGGAACTGTAGCCGGTTTACAGGTTGAGCAAGGCGAGCGAGTAGTAGGTACTGCTCAAATGTCGGGTACAAAGATGATGTTGGTGGCGGATCTGACCGAAATGGAAGTGAATGTCGAGGTAAATGAAAGCGATATCGTTCGCGTGAAACTTGGAGATGAGGCTGAAATTGAAGTTGATGCCTACACAAACCGAACCTTTAAAGGAGTTGTGACTGAAATTTCAAATGCGAGTAGTGAATCAGCTTCATCAAGTGGTAGTCAGCTCACTGTCTTTGAAGTGAAAGTTCGAATACTCAGGGATTCATACGAGGATCTGGTAGATCAGGAAAATCCGCATTTGTCTCCTTTCAGACCCGGAATGAACGCATCAGTTGAGATTTTTACTGATAAAGCAGAAGATGTGTTGGCCGTTCCTATTCAGGCTGTAACAGTAAGACCGGATTCTTCAACTGAAGTGAGAAAAACATATGAACTCAAACTGGATGAAGTAGATGAAGATAAACTTCGTGAATGTGTTTTTCTTATCGAGGATGGAAAAGCAGTTAAGAAATTTGTTGAGACAGGGATTCAGGACAATAAGTTTATCGAAATAAGGAGCGGACTTGAAGAAGGTCAAACAGTGGTTACAGGCCCTTATTCTCTTATTTCAAAAGAACTTACTGATGGTGATGCGGTATCGACTAAATCTAAAATGGAAGTTTACAAGAAGGAAGAATGATACAACTCCTGAATATTGATACTGCTACTGATATTTGTTCAGTCTCCGTTTCAAGAGATGATCAGGTTCTTTGTTACCGCGATCTCAATGAAGGTTATTCCCATGCAGAGAAACTCGGAGATTTGATCAATGAAGTTTTAGAAGAGGAAAACCTCAATTATTCTGATCTGAATGCAATTGCAGTCAATATTGGCCCGGGTTCTTATACGGGGCTCAGAATTGGTGTTAGCACTGTTAAAGGATTGGCTTATGCGATGAAAATTCCTGTGATTGGAATCAACTCGTTAGAGGCACTCGCAAATCATCCTCATTTACAAGCTTCAACAGATGACTTAATCGTTCCCATGATCGATGCCAGGAGAATGGAAGTTTACACGGCAACTTATCAAAATGGTAGTCTGATTGATGACTTGAGATCATTGGTTTTAAAGGAGGATTCACTCGATCATTTAGGAGATAAAACGATTCATGTTTTGGGGAATGGAGCTGCTAAAACCAAAGAGTTGTTTGCGGCTAAAGAAAACGTGATAATTCATCAGGATCTTCTATCAACCTCGCGCGGAATTGTTCAACCAGCAGTACGCAAGTACAAGGAGAAGACCTTTGAGGATACAGCTTATTTTGAACCTTACTACCTCAAAGAGTTTGTAGCCGGAAAACCCAAAAAGCGGTTTTAGAAGTTTGTTATTAGGCTATTTGATTTTGATTATTTAAAAAGGTTGAATAATTTAGGTGTATTATACCTACAGAGCAAGCTAGTTATAGAGGATGAAATTAGAAGTAATGGGAAAATCGATGTTTCGGGATTAAAGCCCGGCATGTACATAGTTAAAATTATTGACGGGAAAAACAACTCGCTAACAATCAAAAAATTAACCATAATATGATTTTTAAAAAACAAATAACTGTTTTACTCATGGGCTTGTTTATCCTGGTCGGCTGTAAGAAAGACAAGCCTGAGTGCCAGGATCCTAAAAATCCTAATTGTGATAATTATGACCCTTGCCTTTCAAAGTCACCAGCCAATGCAGATTTCACTATTTCTGAAGTTCACCAAATAGTGACTCCAAAACCTGAGGAAGTGGATACTCTAATTGAAGTAGATACAGCTCATCGTTTTCATTTTGTTGAATTTACTCCTGTTCAGGAAAGTTACGACAGCTTAAAATGGATTGTGGGAGCTGAAACACTGAGAACCCATACAGTAAGAAGAAAGGGCTTTCCTCCCAATCAAAATGTTTCCATCAAGCTCTATGTTTACAAAAAGCCGAATAAAACTTGTTTTCCAAACGCTCCTCAGGTTGATAGTGTTATCAATACTTTTTACAGTGCAAGTGAGCGAGTTTATCAAGAAAAAAAGTATAGAGGCATCAGGCAAAGTAATCCCAATGATACGGTTACTTTTTACATGACTTCAAATAAAACGTGGGTAGGAATCCATCCTTATTGTGAATTTGTTCCAAGCGCCATAGATTCTTATGGGTATAAATATTTTTTCTTTACTAGTGCCAGAGTAAGTACTGGAGATCATAATTGTCATGGCCTTCAAGCGTATGGCTATGCTGAGGGGGATTCTGTTTTTGTCGACTTTTCGTACATTCCTCCTGATATAGGTGAATATGTCCATGATTACTTTAAGGGAGTAGCTGTTGAGTGACATTATTGCTAAAATAGCCATCAAATAAAGTAATTCTAGTATAGAATTTAGCAGGAAGCCTCTAATAAAAAGTGTAATCGAACTCGATTATTGTAATCCTGTTTGTGGATTCTTCCTTAGAGATTCGAGCATCTAGAATTCCTTTTTTGTATAAATATTCATGATGACGAATTAACTCATTATTTTCAAAAATATTAATTTGATCAATTTTTTTGTTTTTGTAAATGAATTGATATTTAGTGGTTTTAGTCTCACCTAACTGGGTTGTTTCAATTACACTAACGGCTTCAATCCGCGAATTTTGATACTCCCAACTGTATTCGATGCGTTTTTTAGAAGCGTAGTAGTCCTTGATGTATAGAATGAGCTCTCCGTTTTTATTCCGCTTTTTCAAAACGCGATAAACACGATTTCCCATATCATCATAGGAAATTTGCTGAAACGTTTTATCGTCATATTTTTTGTTTGTAAAGGAATACTTTTCAGGTTCGTAGTAATATTTTGCGGGTCGCGTGATGAACGCCTTATCGACTTTATTTCGAGTGTACTGGTATTGATAGATATACGGACCAAAAAGATCGACTTCACGCTTTTTGATCAACTGGCTGCGATCGTTGTATTCGAGGTCAATTCGGATGCTGTCAGATGATCGCCACCTTTTAGAGCGAAAGGTCTTCAGGTTTCCGTTTCGGTAAAATTTAAAATACAGTGATTCACCAGTCCGCTTGATCGGGTAGTATTCATCTTTTTGTGAGATTTTAGCCCTGATCGTTTTGATGTCGTGGGAAGCGATAAATTGCGGATCGAAATTCTCAAACCGGTCAGAGTGATGGAGGGAGTCCCATTGCATCTGGATCTGACCATGACACGTAAAAGCCGTAAACCACAATGCAGCGATTGCCGTTATCAACCGATTTGCTCGAGTGCTTCTTCTACTTTTTCTACTGGTAATTTGCATGTGAAATCGCGGCAAACATAGATGAATGACTTGCCTTCTACAAGGCGATCGCGCAATAATGGAAGATCAGATTTTCCTTCACCTCCTGTAATGATGCAATTTGGTAAAAAGTGCTGAGTAATTTCGTTTCGCAGTTCATGACTTTTTTCTCCCGTGATGGCAATCTCGTTGAATGGGAAAATAAACTGAGTCATCAACAGAGCCCAGTTGCTGTAAGCGCCACCATATTTGACAACTTCATTTTGAACATTGTTGAGCATTGTTTCTGCCGTTGTGCGGTAAATTCCGTTGTCGAGCAGTTTTCCCAGCTTGTAGAGGTTGTGTGCCATTGTAGAGTTTCCGGCCGGAATCACGTTATCCTGCGTTTCCATTTTTTGAACAACCAGGTTGTTTTCCTTTGAATCGTTCACGTAAAACATGCCGGTTTCTTTGTTTTGGAAATTACTCATAGCGTATTGCGTGAGCTTTTTTGCAAGATGTAACCAGTTTTCTTCAAATGTGGCTTCGTGTAATTTGATAAATGCTTCAATGGTAAAAGCGTAATCTTCTAAATAACCAATAATGCGTGATTTTCCATTTTTATAGCTGTGCCACAAACTGCCGTCATCATTTAATTGATGTATTAAAAACTCACTGTTTTTCAGAGCCAGATCCAGAAAACGTTTTTCGTCAAAAGCTGTATAAGCATCCACCAGCCCGGCTGTTGTCATGGCATTCCAGGAGGTCAGAGACTTATCGTCTAAGCCCGGCTTTTCGCGTTTTTCTCTTTCAGCTAATAGCTTTTCGTTCAGATCCTTTTCCTTTTGCTGAACATCTTTGAGTGTAATGCCGTGTTCATTTGCAAAGTCCTGGTCAGATCCCGATCGCAGCAAAATGAAGTTGCCATCCTCCCAGTGTCCGCGTTCATTGATGTTGTAGTACGATTTGGTAAACTCGAATTCTTCAGCAGATAATAGTTTTTTTAATTCAACTTCAGTCCAGATGTAGTACTTTCCTTCCTCGCCTTCACTATCGGCATCGAGGGCAGAGTAGAAGGCTCCGCTTTTTGTATCGAACATTTCGCGTTCGAGAAAATCGACCGTTTGATAAATAACTTTTTTGAAGTCTGGGTTTTGAAAACTGAGCCAGGCTTTTGAGAAAAGACTCAATAATTGTCCATTATCGTAGAGCATCTTTTCAAAATGCGGAACTTTCCAGGTTTCATCTACTGAGTAGCGGGCAAAACCACCGCCAATTTGGTCGTAAATTCCGCCCTGGGCCATTTTGCTCAGTGTATTGTGAACGTGCTTTTTGAGTTCGTTGTCTTTTGATAAAAAAGCATAATGCAAAAAGAACTGATAGTTAATCGGCATTGGAAATTTGGGAGCTTGTTTTTCTCCTCCCCAAACCGGATCGAACTTAGCGCGCCAACGCTGAACCATCGCCTCGATGGATTCTTTGTGAAATAATGGCTCAGCCGGATTCATTTCTACCATCCCCGCAGCTTTTACACCCTGGGTTAGCTTTGTGGCAAATTCTTCGAGTTGCTCATGGTTCTGACCGAATTCACTTGCAACCTTTTTAAGTACATTGATCCAGTGTTCTTTTGGGAAGTAAGTTCCTCCGTAAAACGGACGAGAATCGGGGAGTGCAAAGCAGTTCAGCGGCCAGCCGCCCTGTCCGCTCACTAACTGAACAGCATCCATGTAGAGGTGGTCCACATCAGGGTGTTCCTCACGATCTACTTTCACGCAAATGAAATTATCGTTCATGATTTTGGCTACCTGTTCATCTTCAAATGATTCGTGTTCCATGACGTGGCACCAGTGACAACTGGAGTAGCCAATACTGATGAGCAAAGGCTTGTTTTCCTTTTTTGCCAGCTCGAGTGTTTCATCATTCCACGGCCTCCAATTGACCGGATTGTGAGCGTGCTGGAGTAAATAAGGGCTACTTTCGTTGATGAGATCATTTGTATGCTTTGCCATGCTTTTCTTTTTTGCGTTCGTTGATTGAAGTAGATTTTACGCGAAAATAGGTATATTAGGTTCCTTAAAATGTGTTGTGGTATATTGTGAAACTAGTTTGAAATATCTAAATTGATCATAATTTGAAGAAATATGGCTACTGTAGATAAATTACGAAATGATTTAATTGATAAGATCTTAACTATTAGAAATAAAGATATTCTTATCGCTCTTAATAAGTTGGTTTCATCCGGTTCAACAGATGCTGATATTATTGAACTTACAGATGAGCAAAGAGAATTGCTTCAAATGAGCGATGATGATATCAAAAATGATCGTCTGATTTCTCAGGAAGCAATGGATAAGCGTAACAGACAATGGCTTAACGAAATATAGTTTGGACACGTACGGCTGATATTCAGTTTGTTGGGGTGCTTGAATACTGGGTAAAAAGAAATAAATCAAAGAGGTATTCAAGAAGGTTAATTAAGCTTGTTAATCAACGAACTAAACAAATAGCTGATAATCCATTCATATTTAAGTCTGCTAACTTTAAAGATACGAGAGTTGCTTCATTGGGTAACTTTAGTATTTTCTTTAAGGTAACACATAATGTTGTTTATATAACAGCTTTTTGGGATAATCGTCAAGATCCTAGTAAATTACTAAAGATTTTAAAAGGTTAAAAAATAGTGCTGGCTGTTTATGAATCCTTCTTGTTTAGCTCATAAAACACTTTCAAAAACAATAATCAGAACATAAAACAAGATAGGGATGTTTTAAATAAGTGTATTCTATTTCAATGCTTTGAAAGAAATTCAAAAACATAAAAAAAGGAAGGCCAGCTTTCAGAATAAGCCGGTTGAAGATCAAATTCGAAAAGGAGAATGGCACTGGTCGCACACGTTGATGTTGATTGGCTTGTTCATCGGATTTGGATCAGTTGTTTGGTTGGCAAATCAAACGATTATTACTCTGTGGGAAATCTCTCGTTATTTGTTATTTGCCTGTTGTTTTTTACTTGTTATTCCTTACAGGATTTACCGCGATAAATTTCAACTTGAGCGGTTGGAAGTCATACTGGTAAACGTCCTGGGAATTGGGCCGATTTTGATAGCTGTGTTGCTGGCGTTGAATTTTTTGGTTCTGACCGAGCGTGAAGTTGTTACTTATGATGTTGAATCTGTAAATGTGCTGAAATCAGGGTTCTCTTATGGTAATGTGAGATTAGAGTTCAAAAACGGGGAAATGAGTGATCAAATCAGTTTGCGCACCTTTGATGTCAATAATTATCCAAAAGCTCGTTACGCTAAAACCGCGACCTATGAAATAGGCCACGGAATATTGGGCTACGATGTTGTGCGCGATATTCAGTTTAACTGAAACTTGCTCAAATCTACTTTTTCTTTGTGTTCAACCGGGAAGCTTTTCTTGAGAAACAAGCAACATTTTCCCGTTACTTCTCCTTTAACACCCACTTCAATTCCGCCCGTTAAAGCAGCCAGGAACATGCCGCCAAGCTGTTCTGTAATAGCTTCTTTGAGTGTTGTTTTCAGATGAACAGTCACCGTTTGTTTGCTATCGCCCTCAATTTTTAAATTTTGATCGAGTTGGGTATTGCCCAGTTCATTGCCGTTGAGCGAAATATCAAGGTCAGATCCGGTGATCGTGAAACTCGATCTATTGGGGTTCATCACGGTCAGATCCAACGAAAAGTAGAGTTCACTTTCTTTCAGATCCTTGATCTTGAAGTTTTCCACCTTTTGAACTTCAACCTCTTCGAACTTCATGCAACCCAAAGTTGCAACACTGATGATAAGCATTGCAACGATGAGCTGAATATTTGAATGGATTGCTTTCATTTACTTTTTCAGTTTGCTGTACTGATCGTAAAAGTGGACAATTGTTTCAATACCGCGGTTGAAGTTCCAAACTCCGTAGTTTTCATTGGGGCTGTGAATAGCATCTGAGTTGAGCCCGAATCCGAGGAGAATGCTTTTCATTTTGAGCGTTTCTTCAAACAACGCAACAATTGGAATAGATCCACCGGATCTCAGTGGAATAGGCGTTTTGTTAAACGTTTGTTCCATCGCTTTTGAAGCAGCTTCGTATTCTACCATATCGATTGGAGAAACATAAGGTGTTCCACCGTGGAGGTAATTGACATCTACTGTGACGTAATCTGGAGCTATATTGTTAAGATGCTCTCCAATCAGTTTTGTGATTTTCTCAGGAGATTGGTTTGGTACGAGTCGCATCGATATTTTTGCGTGAGCTTCTGATGGAATGATCGTCTTTGCTCCCGGCTTTGTATAACCGCCCCAAATTCCGTTAATGTCAAGTGTGGGTCTGATCGATTGCCTCTCCAGGGTAGAATATCCTTTTTCGCCCCATACTTCTTTTATGCCGAGTGCTTTTTTGTATTCCTCGATGTCAAACGGAGCATCAGCCATAGCATCGCGTTCTTCTTGCGGTAAATCCTGAACATCATCATAGAATCCGGGAATCGTGATGTGGTTATTTTCATCGTGCAAGTCAGCGATGATGCGTGATAAGATATTGATCGGATTGGCAACTGCACCGCCATAGAGTCCTGAGTGTAAGTCACGGTTCGGACCAGTAACTTTTACCTCCACATAGCTCATTCCTCTCAACCCTGTTGTGATGGAAGGAGTTTCTTTGCTGAGCATAGAAGTGTCAGAGATCAAAATGACATCACCGCTCAGTTTTTCTTTGTTGGCGTTGAGGAACTCTGGTAAACTCGGTGATCCTACTTCTTCTTCACCCTCAATCATGAACTTGACATTACAGGGCAATTCGTCATTCTGGATCATTGCTTCGAGCGCCTTTACGTGCATGAACATTTGGCCTTTGTCATCACAGGCACCGCGAGCGTAAATAGCCCCTTCGGGATGCGTTTCCGTTTTTTTGATAACCGGCTCAAATGGATCAGTATCCCAAAGTTCAACCGGATCTGCTGGTTGAACATCGTAATGTCCGTAAACCACGACAGTAGGCTTAGCCGGATCGATGATCTTTTCAGCATAAACCACGGGATGACCTTTAGTTTCACAAATTTCAGCTTTGTCAACTCCTGCTTTTTCTAAGCTGTTTTTCACAGCTTTAGCAGCCGATATCACATCATTTTTGTAATTTTCGTCCGTACTTACGCTCGGTATGCGTAATAAATCGAATAATTCGTTTAAAAAACGGTCCTTGTTTTGAGAAATGTAACTTAACGTATTGTTCATAGAGGCAACCTTTTAGGATACAAACGTCTTATTTTTTTGAGAGATATAGGAGAAATTATGAGAAGAATATTGAGTTTAGCGTTACTTTTTAGTTTAGTAACTCATGTTTATGGTCAGTTGACTGTAAATAATAATCCTCCTTATGCTACGCCTCAGGATTGGGTTCAGAATATACTTTTAGGTCAGGGTGTGACCGTTTCTAATGTTACTTACACTGGAGCAACGAATGCTTGCGGTTTTTTTGATGGCTCAAATATGCCAATGAATAATATTGGACTTGATAGTGGGCTGTTAATGACTTCTGGTACAATT